>NZ_CANCWQ010000001.1:0-150329 GCF_947381555.1 Limosilactobacillus pulli | reverse complement strand
CAGGATTCGAACCTGTACATGGTTACCCATACAACGACCTGAACGTTGCGCGTCTGCCAGTTCCGCCACTGGGGCATTTGAAATGTTTAGTTAAGGCTGAAAAGCCAATGCCCCAGACAGGATTCGAACCTGTACATGGTTACCCATACAACGACCTGAACGTTGCGCGTCTGCCAGTTCCGCCACTGGGGCATCTCAAATTTAATTGAAAAGCTGTTGCCTAAGACAACAATATTAACTATATCGTTAAAAATAAAATATTGCAAGTAAAAATCGAAAAAAGTTTAATTTTTTTGATTGAGCAGCTGGACCATCGTGCCGTAACCGGTCAAAACCAGAAACTTGGGTGCAACCTGCATGTTGGCAACATTAGTGGTAAAACGCACACCAACGATTCCATCGGCACCTTTTTCATTGGCTTTTTGTTTTAATTTTTCTTCAACGGCAGGAAAAAGCTGGTCGAAAGCTTCAAACTCGTCGATCGCCTCACTGGGCAGCATTAAATGGCTGGTAGCATTGACGATACCCAGTGATTTATGAGGAGTAGGCAGATTTTCAGTGATTAAAAACATGAACGTCACTTCCTTTTTGGATTTGTTAATATTTATTTTATCATATCGATTTTACATCGGGCATGGGTGCGGTATGATGGTGGTATTGAATTTTGAAACCAGGTAAGGAGAGGGTTATCATCGGGCGCATCAGGATCAACAATATGAAGTTTCATACCTATAACGGCGTATTTGCCGAAGAAAAGAAACTCGGACAAAAGCTGGAGATTGACATCGACATGCAGTATCCAATTGAAGAACGGGTTCAGCATGATGATTTAAATGAGACGGTTAGCTATGCCGATGTTTATGATACGATTAAAGACTTTGTGACGACGCACTCATTTGATCTGATCGAAAGCGTGGCTAATGAGTTGCTAAAAAAAATCTTGGCAGACTATTCAATGCTGGAAAAAGTAACATTGAGAATCCGTAAGTACAGCGTGCCAATTGATGGGGTCTTTGACAATGTCGAAATTGAGGTCGCAGGTGAAAATAATGGCTAGGCGGGCATATTTAAGTATCGGCACCAATTTAGGCGACCGGATCGATAATTTGATGCGTGCCTTGAATCTTTTGATGCGCAATCCAGCCAATCAAAGCATCAAGGTTTCACCAATTTATGAAACCGAACCAGTTGGCGGCGTCAAGCAGGATGATTTTTTAAATATTGCCGTGGCTTTAGATACTAATCTGACACCGCCAGAATTGCTGCACTGGCTGCATGTGATTGAGCATTCATTGCATCGAAAACGACTGATTCATTGGGGACCACGGACGATCGATCTGGATATCGTCCTTTATGAAGATGAAAAATGGCAGACGGCTTCCTTAACGATTCCGCATCCTGAAATGGGCAATCGTCGTTTCGTTCTGCAGCCGCTGTTGGACGTTATGGATGATGATCCGGTACATCAGGAGCGGATCAAGCAGCTGCTACAAAACACCACGGATCATAACTGGATTCGTCCAGTAGAATAGGGGGAAATTATGGATCAAGAAAAAATCAAACACGCGGTCAGCGAGCTTTTAGAAGCATTTGGCGAGAATCCTCAGCGTGAAGGACTTAAAGAGACGCCGCAGCGGGTTGCCAAGATGTATGCTGAAATCTTTGCATCGTTGAACCACCAGCCAGAAGACTTCAGCAACTATAAGACTTTTCATGTTGACGATCAGCCAGAAATGGTACTGATTCAGCAGATTCCATTCTACTCAATGTGTGAGCATCATCTGCTGCCGTTTTTTGGCTATGCCAGCGTGGCTTATGTACCAAGAGACGGTAAGGTGATCGGCTTAAGCAAGATTCCGCGGCTGGTCGATTTCGTAGCCAAAAAACCAGGGATGCAAGAGCGTCTGACTACCGAACTGGCCACTGAGCTGCAGCGGATTTTGAATCCTCAAGGCATCGCTATCAAGGTGGCAGCTCGCCACATGTGTATGGAAATGCGGGGCATCAATAAGGCTGGGCAGTTTACCTACACCTCCAAGTTTACCGGTGACTTTAAAGACAATCAGGCATTGCGTAAAGAGTTTCTGCTGCAAACCAAGGACCTGGTCAAATGAGCAACGAACAGACAAGTCACGATCAGATGAGCTATGAACGGATTATCGACAGTCTGAATCCCCAGATGCGTGGCGGCGATAATGATCGCGTGGGGATGCTTAAGCGCGTTTTGGCAAAATTGCATCATCCTGATCAGCAGTTTCGCATCATTCACGTTGCTGGTACTAATGGCAAGGGCTCAACCGGTACGATGATTGCCCAGTGTCTGCACCAGGCGGGACAAAAGGTGGGGCATTTCAGCAGTCCGGCCATGGTTGATCAGCGTGAGCAGATTCAAATCGATGGCTGTCTGATCGAAAAATCAGCCTTTGCTACCACCTATGAAAAAATCGTACAGCAGCTGCCGGATGACTTGAATGCTGATGATCTAACGGTTTTTGAGTGGTGGACGCTGATTATGCTGCAGTACTTTGCTGATCAAAAAGTCGACTGGGCAGTGATTGAATGCGGCCTGGGCGGACAAAACGATGCCACCAATGCAATTGAAGCTCCTAAACTAGCCGTCATTACGCATATTGCCTTGGATCATACACGAATTTTAGGACCAACCATTAAAGATATCGCTCAAGCCAAGGCCGGGATCATCAAGCCGGGCACTGGCGTAGTTATTTTGGCACCTAACCAGGATCAGGCTGCCAGAGCGCAGATTATTAAACGTGCTCAGGCTTGTCAGGTGTCGGTTTTGGATAGTGAAAAAACGATTCAGCTGACAGTGCTTGATCAGAGCTGGGCAGGTACGCAGCTGCAGCTTAAACTGCCAGGTGCTGAATTGGAATGTCAGTTTAATATGTTGGGCACGTTTCAACTGGATAATCTAAAAACCGCATTGACTGCCGTTGACTGGCTTAATCAAACTGAGCTTGAAATCACGCCGGAACGGATTGCTGCGGTCTTAGCAAACATTGTGATTCCGGGTCGCCTGCAAAAAATTGGCACACAGCCGCTGAGCTTTTTGGATGGTGCGCATAATCCCGATGCGGCAGTTCGCCTGATCCAAACGCTTGATCAGCTGGGCCATCCACAAAAACTGGTCTTGGTGCTGGGCTTTTTAAAAGACAAAAACGTTGCGCAAATGGTACAAACATATCAGAAACTGAATGCCCAAATCATTTTGGCAACGCCAGATCAGCCCAAGCGAGCAATGGCTGCCAAAGACTTGCAGCAGTATCTGCCGAATGCCCTGGTGATTGCCGATGCCTGGACTGCCTATCAAAAAGCAGTTGCGTTGGCAGGCGCGGACGGGATGGTGCTGGTAACGGGATCGTTTTATCTGATCAAAGAAATCGAGGCGAGAATTTAAGATGACGACGCAGCGTTTTGTAATTGCAACTCATAATCCAGCCAAGCAACGCGAAATCAGTCAAATTCTGGAATTTTATGGCGCGCAGGGGATTGCCTATGACCAATTGATCGTACGACAGACTTTTCCGGCAGAAGGTAAGCAAAGCTATGCCGAAAATGCCGCAAAAAAAGCCCAGTTCATCAGTCGGCTGTTACCTGACCAAAACGTTATTGCCGATGATTCTGGACTAGAATTGGAGGCTTTTCCGCAAAGATTCGGCATTGAGACCGCACGGCAATTGACTCCGCACTTTGCTACCAAAAGCGATATGAATGATGGAATTATTCGATTGGTTGATGGCCGTGATCGGCACTTTGTTATGAAAACCGTAATCGTGTTGGCAAGAAGCGGTCAGGTCAGCAAGACTGCTTATGGTGAGTTAAAGGGAACAATTGCCACGGCTCAGCATGGTGATGAGGGATCAGGCTTTGATCGAATCTTGATTCCAGAAGGTTTGGATCATACGCTCGCTGAGATGAGCTTTGCTGATTGGGTGGCTTATTGTCATCGTAGTCGCGCCGTTAAGAATCTATTGGACCAAATGGAGGAAATGAAATGAGAATCGTGGAGGACACAAACGTTGCCAATTTGTCGCCATTAGCCTCGGCAATCTATGACAAGCTGTCACATAATCAGCAGATGCTTTTTTTGACATGGGAATGCAACGATGACGAAACGACTAATCAAGTAGCTCATTTTTTAAATCATTTTGATGCCGCCTTGGCTCATCTAAAAGGCAAGGTTGAGTTCATGCTGCCATTGACGGCCTTTCATTTAATGGCCCACCGTGCAACTCAAAAATGGTCTGATGATAAAGAACTATGCCAATCTTTGGTTAAGATCGCGGCTAATCATACCGTCTCTTGGCGTGCGGGTCGCTTCGACTTCAATGTTTCGGCCAAACCAATTATTTATGGCATCATGAACGTTACGCCAGACTCATTTTACGATGGCGGCCGCTACAATACTCCTGAAACCATGCGTGATCATATTCGGCAGATGGTTGAGGCAGGTGCCGATGTGATTGAGGTCAACGGACAAACCACCAAGCCAGGCGGATTTAAAGAGGTTACGCCAGTAGAAGAGCTTGCACGCATCGTTCCGGGCATTGAGATGTTAAAAGCAGAATTTCCCAACGTGGCAATTGCCGTTGACACTTATAAGCTGCCTGTGATGGAAAAAGTCTTGGAGTTAGGCGTTGATATCATCAATGACGTCAATGCTTTTGATGATCAACGCAAATTACAGCTGCTTAAAAACAGTCGGGTTGGCCTGGTAACGATGCACAGCAGCCGTGATCGCGAGTATGGCAATCTGACCGTTGAGATGAAGCATTTCTTTGAGCATAATCTGGCTAAGATTGCGTCAGCCGGGATTGATCTGGACCGTGTGATTATCGATGAAGGGATTGGCTATTCCAAGGTTGCCGATGGTGAACAGGACTACGCGATGATGCGCAATATCGATGAGTTCCGTTACCTGAACCGACCAATCATGGTAGCCATCTCGCGCAAGGGCTTTGGCAAAAAACTGTTTGATCTGCCCAAAGATGAGCGCCTGTCAGTGACGCTGATTGCAGAAACCTACATGTATCTGCATGGCGGTCGGGTACTGCGGGTTCACGATATTCAAGAGACGCGTCAATTGGTTAAAATGATTGATACGATCACATCCGGATACTGGCAACGCAGCTGATGACAAACAGAAATGATCAATTTGGCAAATCGTTAATTACCAAATATTAATGACAACGTTAATGATTAAAATCAGATAGGTGGCAAAAAACAGCCATGGATTGCCGAATGTCTCGCGTTTTTGACGAAAGGCAGCTTCAATGGCAAACAAGGCGATCAGTAACCAGATGATGCGGCCGACAAACAGCAGCAGATGCAGATGGAAAAACATCAGAGTCGTGGCCAGAGCCGTAATGGCCGCAACGATCAATGCCAAGCGCGTGAGGACGAACCAGTCACTGACGCGCTTTTCCATTTTGGCATGTAGTCCCATAAAAACAGTGATAAAAAGAGCAATTGCACAGATGGCATCGATTAAAGTTAGGATTTTGATCATTTGAAAGGCCTCTCTTCTAAAGTTTTTAGCTGTTTAAATTTTATCATTTTTTGCTTGATAAAGCCGGGTTTGATACGTGGTGCTTGAATTTTGCCGTAAAAAGAGTAAACTATCATGTATTGCTATCAATCGGGAAAATTGACGAGGTGAATTGCATGCTTTACAAGATTGGCGATATTGTCAAAGGCAAAAAATTTGGCCCTATGGATCATGACTTTTCCGGAGAAGTCGAAAAAGTATATGAAAACTCGATTATGATTGCCATTCAAGACTACGATCCGTCTGACCAGAGCGGTGTCAACGAATTGAACGGTCGCGCAATCATTCGTAAAGATGAGGCCAAGATGCTGAAGGCTGTTCCACGTACGGCAGAAGACAAAGAAGCCGAAGTGGAAGCGGAAAAAGAAGAAGCTGAAAAAGAGGCTAAAAAGACGACTGGCAAAAAGGCAACGCGGGCCCGGCACTCTTCAAAGGTACGCATTGAAAAACCAGCCGACAAGAATTAGTTTAAAAAATCAAAATTACTTGATGACATTTTTAAATTAATGAGGTATACTTGCTAAGTAAGTTATTTTTACTTAGCTTTTTGCGGGTATAGTTCAGTGGTAAAACCCAACCTTCCCAAGGTTGTGTCGCGAGTTCGATTCTCGTTACCCGCTTATGTAAAGGATGAGCAGTTGCTGCTCATCCTTTTTTGATTTCAGCGATTATAAGACGCCCCCAGCATTATAATCAAGATGAAGGGGGGAGGAAAATGCTTTTTGAACAGATTGCCCGTAATCGGCGCCATACAGTTTGGCTATTAATTTTTATGAGCGTTATTGTCATTGGCGTCGGGCTGGTATTTGACTGGGCGTTTGGGACTAATTGGATGTGGATTTTCTGGCTGGTTGGCTTTGGTTATCTGATTTGGTTTTACTGGCATTCAGCAACTTTTTTAATGAAGATCAATGGTGGCCGACAAGTTGATGAAAAAACGGCACCGCACCTTTATGAATTGGTTAGTGAGCTTTGTTTAGCCAGTGGATTGCCCATGCCAAAAATCTACATTTTGCCGATTGACTGTTCCAATGCGTTTGCAACGGGATGCAATCCAGAACATGCCAGTCTGGCTGTTACTCAGGGACTGTTGGATCTGATGAATGATGAAGAGTTGCGCGGTGTCTTGGGTCATGAGCTGTCACATATCAAAAACTACGATATTCGCGTTACGACGATTGCCATGTCATTATTGGAGCTGGTTAGATATTCAGGCTGGGGTCTATTAATTGCCGGAATTGGCCTGATGAGCGTTAAAACCAAGGCTGGGATCATCAAGCTGATCTTTTTAATGCTCGGGGCCAGTTTGGCGGTGGTTGGCGGCATAATTGCCATTGTCGGGATTCCATTGGCTAGGATTGCTTTTTTTGCTATCTCCAGAGAGCGTGAGTATCTGGCCGATGCGGGATCAGTAGAAATGACGCGAGATCCCAGTGGCTTGATCAGTGCGCTTGAGAAATTGAAAAGCGATGATCGCCAGATGCCAGCTGACGATGCAGCCACCAATGCCATCTGCTTTAATGCCAGACCTGGTAATTGGCTGATGAAGCTGTTTGATACGCATCCGCCATTGGAAAAACGGATTGAGCGGCTAAAAAATTCGGCTTCGTAACAAACATGTAACTTGCCTTTTTTAATTGAACTGGTATAATCTGAAATTGTATAAAAAGCTGAAGAATATTAGAGAGGTAGCCGCTGGCAAGCGAGCCTGCGTTGCTGGAAGGCAGGTGCAGCTGGTCTCTTGAACGCGCTTTGGTAAGACATTTAAATATCATTTGAGTGGAATGTTGCACATTCAACTAGAGTGGTACCGCGGGAAATTTCTCGTCTCTAATGGACTTTGGAGTTCGTTGGAGGCGTTTTTTATTTAGGAGGTAAAACATGGACGAAAAAACACAGGTTGCTACGGCGCTGCAGACTGCACTGCCAGATATGAGCATTGAAGACATCAAAAATAAGTTAGAACGGCCAAAGACCAGCAAGAACGGGGACTACGCTTTCCCAACTTTCTTTTTGGCTAAGGAACTGCACAAGGCACCACAGATGATTGCTGGTGAACTGATTGAAAAGATCGACCAAACTGGTTTCGAAAAGGTCGTTGCAGCTGGTCCATACATCAACTTCTTCTTGGACAAGGCCAATGTTGGTGCCGGCATCTTAAAGGAAATTCTGGCTGACCCAGAACATTACGGCGACTTGGATCTTGGTCACCAGGCCAATGTTACGATCGATATGTCCTCACCAAACATCGCCAAGCCGATGAGTATGGGTCACCTGCGTTCAACGGTTATCGGTAACGCAATTGCCAACATCATGAAGAAGGCCAACTATAACCCGATCAAGATTGACCACCTTGGCGACTGGGGCACCCAGTTTGGTAAGCTGATGGCCGCCTACGAAATGTGGGGCGATGAAGAAGCTGTCAAGGCTGACCCAATCAACACGCTGCAAAAATACTACGTTAAGATCAACACGGAAGCTGACGAACACCCAGAATATGCCGAAGCCGGTCGTGAATGGTTCCGGAAGCTGGAAGACGGTGATGAAGAAGCCGTTCATCTGTGGAAGTGGTTCCGGGCTGAATCTTTGAAGCGTTTCATGAAGGTCTACGACATGCTGGACGTTCAATTCGACTCCTACAATGGTGAAGCCTTCTACAACGACAAGATGGATGAAATCCTGCAGCTGCTCAACGACAAGAACCTGCTACAAAAGAGTCGTGGCGCCGGCATCGTTGACCTTTCCAAGTACGACTTGAATCCAGCTATGGTTCAAAAGTCAGACGGCTCAACGCTGTACATGACGCGTGACCTAGCTACGGCACTGTTCAGAAAGCGGATGTACGGTTTCGAACAGTCGCTTTACGTTGTTGGTGCCGAACAAAGCTACTACTTCCAACAATTAAAGGCCACGCTGGCTACGATGGGCTTTACCTGGTCTAAGCAGATTCACCATATTCCATTTGGTCTGATGACGCTGAACGGTAAGAAGATGTCAACGCGGAAGGGTAATGTCGTTCAACTGGAAGAAGTGCTGGACGAATCCATCAAACTGGCTCGTCAACAAATTGCTGAAAAGAACCCTGACCTGGCAAATGCTGACCAAGTTGCACAAGAAGTCGGCGTTGGTGCCATCGTCTTCCATGATTTGAAGAACGAACGGACCAACTCAATCAACTTCAAGCTGGAAGACGCCGTTAAGTTTGAAGGTGAAACCGGTCCTTACGTTCAATACGCACACGCACGGGCTGAGAGTCTGCTGCGCAAGGCTGGCAACCCCGACCTTTCTGATGCTGATCTGAAGCTCAATGATGAAGAATCATGGAACATCATCAAGCTCTTGGGTCAATACCAAGAAACGATCAAGCGCGCCGCCATCAAGTACGACCCATCATTGATCGGTAAGTACGCTTTGTCATTGGCTAAGGCCTTTAACCAATACTACGCTCACACGCGGATCCTGGTTGACGATGACCAAAAGCTGGCACGGCTGGCCCTGGTTCAAGCCGTTAGCGATGTTTTGAAGTCAGCTCTGGCATTGCTGGGCGTTAAGGCTCCAGACGAAATGTAGTCAAAGTTGGCCAAAACAACTGAAAAATCATTTTCAATCGGTTTATACTGATAAAACTAATCCCCGTCTTAAAATCAAGGCGGGGGTTTTTAATTTTAAATCGTATTGGATAACCAAACGTCTAAGTACTGGCCTGGATTGTTTGCGTTTTGGATAAGTTTTAATGGACTGCCTTGGCGACTGACACCAAAAAGGACTGTTTGTGATAAAATTACGGGGTGAATTTCAAACATGAGGAAAAATTATAATGAAACAACCTGCAACTGATTGGAAAGTGCGCTTTAAAGCCTGGCTGGGCAAGACCTGGCGTGCTTTTTGGACGCGTTTTAAGTATTTCTGGCATCGGTTTCAGCTAACGCGCTGGCTGATCGTTATCTTAATGTCACTATTTTTGGTTGCCAGCATCTATCTGACGTTTGTTGCCAAAATCGCCAACGTCAAGGATCTGGAAAAACGTCTGGAACAGCCAACGATGATTTACGACAGCAAGGGTAAGTCGGCCGGCAGCCTTTATTCGCAAAAGGGGACTTATGTCAAGCTGAGCAAGATCTCTTCCAACGTACCGGATGCAGTGCTTTCAACCGAGGATCGCCGTTTTTATCATGAACACGGTTTTTCGGTCCGCGGATTAGGCAGAGCGGCCTTGCTGTTGGTTAAAAATAAGCTCTTGGGACGCGACTATATTTCTGGTGGAGGCTCAACTCTGACCCAGCAATTGGTTAAAAATGCCTTTTTGAGTCAAGAGCAGACCTTCTCGCGGAAGGCAAAAGAAATCTTTATTGCCATTGAAGTGGAGAACCAATATTCCAAAAAACAGATTTTAACCATGTATCTTAACAATGCCTACTTTGGCAATGGGGTCTGGGGCGTTCAAGATGCGGCCAAGCGTTACTTTAACGAGGATGCCCGTGAATTGACCGTTCCTCAGGCTGCGACTTTGGCAGGGATGCTGACCTCGCCGGGGATTTATGATCCAGTCAAGCATCCGACTACTGCCAAGCAGCGTCGGAATGTGGTTTTACAGCTGATGGTCGAAAACAAGAAATTGACTCAATCGCAAGCTGATGCCTATAAAAAGACGCCATTGACGATTACCAACGGCTATACTAGCCCTGATACCTATAAGTATCCATACTACTTTGATGCAGTGATCAGTGAGGCCGTCAATACGTATCATTTGTCGGAAAAAGACATCATGAACAACGGCTATAAGATTTACACGACGCTGGATCAAAATCAGCAAAAAGCCATGCAGGATACTTATGACGATGACGACAACTTCCCGGACAGCTCAAGCAGCTCGACGATGGTTCAATCTGCGTCGATCGCCCTGGATCCTAAGACTGGTGGCGTAACGGCGGTTGTCGGCGGCCGTGGCAAACACGTCTTTAGAGGCTATAACCGTGCTACTCAGATGCGGCGGCAGCCAGGATCCACCATTAAGCCGATCGTTGTCTACACGCCGGCTTTAGAGAAAGGCTATTTTTACGACTCAACGCTGCAGGATAAAAAGACGTCTTATGGCAGCAACCACTATACGCCAAAAAACTATGACGATACCTACAGCGGCAGTGTACCAATGTACAAGGCGCTGTACGAGAGTCTTAATGCACCGGCAGTCTGGCTTTTAAATAAAATTGGCGTCAATGCCGGCTACCAGATGGCCCAAAAGTTTGGCTTACCGGTAGAAAAGAGCGATAAGAACCTGGCACTGGCATTGGGTGGGATGTCAAACGGCGTCTCGCCTCAGCAATTGGCCCGGGCATATTCGGTCTTTGCCAGTGGCGGTAAATTACCAACCGCGCACTACATCGTCAAGATTGAAGATGCAAACGGCAAGGTAATCAAACGCTATCGTTCGACGCCCGCCAAACGCATCATCTCCAAAAAGATCAGCAACGAGATGACCAGCATGATGTTAGGCGTATTCAAACATGGGACTGGGGTTTCCGCCAAACCGTCCGGCTATGAGCTGGCCGGCAAGACCGGGACGACCGACTCGGGAATCGGTGATGGCGATCGTGACAAATGGATCGTCGGCTACACGCCTGATATCGTTGTGGCAACCTGGGAAGGCTATGACAGCACGACCGAGTCACAACAGCTGGCTGACGTTACCAGTAGAAATATCAGCGTGCTTTATAAAGCCGAGATGAGCGCTATTTTACCAGAAACGGCCGGGACGCAGTTTACGGTTAAAGATGCCCAAACCAAGGCTGAATCAAAACAGAGCAAATCAAGCAGTAATTGGTGGAATAATATTAGCGATGAGTTAAGCAACAGCGGCAATACGCTTAAGCAAAAGGCCAGCGACTGGTGGAGCTCATTGCAGTCGATGTTTCAATAGTTACTAGCCTAAAATCGGGCATAATGTTACAATTTAACAAGCAATAATTAATTAGGAGGATGTCAATATGGTTGTCAACATCTACGACACGGCAAACGAAATGGAGCGCCAAATGCGCGAAACGCAAGAATTCCTGGCATTGAAGGAAGCTTTTGCAGAACTTAAGAAGGATGAGGATGCATTTGGTACTTTCCAAAAATTCCAAGAAAAGCAAATGCAGGCTCAACAAAAGCAAATGCAAGGTGCGCAGCTGACGGAAGCAGAAATCAAGGAAGTTCAAGACCTGGCTAAAGAAGTTGGTCAAAAAGATGCCATCAAAAATCTGATGGTCAAAGAACGCCAATTGGACGACATGATCCAACAGATCAGCAAGACGATCACGGCACCAATTGCAGAACTTTATCGTGAAGCGATGCCTGAACAAAACGGCGGTGCAGAAAAATAGTCAATTTAACGGAATCGTAGCTTACGGTTCCGTTTTTTAAAGGCGGTGAGACGAAATGGCCAAACAGATTGCCCAATATCAAGAAGGCGAAAGCATGCAGCTTTTTGCCCTGCTCAAGGAGGCTGCAGCCAAGACAACCAGTGCCGGTAAGCCTTATCTGGCGCTGACCATCTCAGATGCTTCTGGTGAGATCAGCGGGATGCGCTGGGACGCTACGCCTGATGAAATCAAACAACTGCAGGCGGGGAAAGTCGTCAGCGTTAAGGGTCAGCGTGAAACGTATCGGGATCGACCACAGATCAAAATTGATTCGATTCGTTTGGCAACAGAAAGCGAGCCTCATGATCCATTGCTGTTTGTACCTCGCGCACCAGAAACGACAATCCAGCTAAAGGCGGGCTTCCGGGAGTTTTTTGATCTGATTGATGAACCGGTCTGGAGAAAGATTGCCGGTCATCTGTTCAGCAAGCACGGTGAAAAACTGTTTTCGTATCCGGCCGCCAAGAGCAATCATCATGCCTTTGTTGGTGGGCTGGCCTTTCACACGCTGTCGATTCTGCGACTGGCACGCTCAGTTGTCGGTCAGTATCCAAACGTCAATGCGGCGCTTTTGTATACTGGAGCAATGCTGCATGATCTGGGCAAGACCATTGAACTAAGCGGTCCGATTGCAACGCAATATACCGTGATGGGCAATCTGATTGGCCACATCTCGCTTTTGGACGGTGAGATCGTCCAAGCCTGCGATGAACTGGGCTTTGATCCAGAATCACCCAAAGTGGTACTGCTCAGACACATGATTCTTTCTCATCATGGCCTGTTAGAATATGGATCGCCGGCGCGGCCACAGCTCTTGGAAGCAGAGATCTTGCACCACTTGGATGAGTTGGATGCTTCAATTATGACGATTCAGACGGCATTGAATAAAACCGCGCCTGGGGAGTATACCGACCGTTTGTTTAGCCTAGACAATCGCCGCTTTTATCGCCCGACCAATGAAGAAACTTTGAAGAAAAGCTAAACATTGTCTAAGTCGGGTTTAATCTCGGTTTGGTTGTGTTATATTAGACTGGTAAATTTATCACGAGTAAATTCTTAATAATCTAAAGGATGTGTAATTTAGTGAACGCAAAGAAAAAAGCTTTGGCTATCCTGGCCGGAATTTCTTTAATGCTGCCATTGGCTGCCTGTGGCAATAAGGCAGTTGCAACAACGAGTGGTGGCAAGATCACCGAAAGTGCCTACTACAGCAGCATGAAGCAGACCTCTGCGGGCAAGCAGGTGCTTCAACAAATGATCTTGGACAAGGTTTTGGAAAAGCAGTACGGCTCACAGGTTTCTAACAGCAAGGTCAACAGTGAGTACAACTCCTACAAGAAGCAATATGGCTCATCGTTCTCTACGGTACTGCAGCAAAACGGCTTGACGACTAAGACGCTTAAACAGCAGATTCGCTCTAACCTGCTTTTGCAAGCGGCAGTTCGTCATTACTCCAACTTCTCCAACAAGGCTTTGAAGAAACAATGGAAAGAATACCAGCCAAAGGTTCAAACGGCTGAAATCCTGGTTGGCTCCAAGTCCGAGGCTCAATCAATTATTGATGAGCTGAACAGTACTTCTGGTGACAAGTACAAGGCATTCAAGAAACTGGCCAAGGAAAAGTCAACGGATACTTCCAACAAGAGTAATGGTGGCAAGGTAGCAGCCTTTGACAACACCGACACCACGCTTGACTCAGCCTACAAGAAGGCCGCCTTTAAGCTTAAGACCGGTGAATACACGACAACGCCGGTCAAAACCGACAGCGGCTACCAGGTCATCTACATGATCAAGCACCCAGCCAAGGGTAAGATGAGCAACCACATTGCCCAATTGAAGCAGCAGATCGTTGAAGAAAATATGAATGACTCAACCTTCCTGCAAAACGTTGTCTCCAAGGTCCTGAAGAAGGGTAACGTTTCCATCAAGGATAGCGACTTGAAGAACATTTTGGATGAATACCTGACGACCAGCTCCAGCTCAACGTCCAGTTCTTCCAAGAGTTCCAGCTCGGATGCATCATCAAGCTCAAGCAACTAACCAAAACAACTCTTAATAGCAACAGCGCTGAATCCAGCTTTTAATCGGCCGGATCCAGCGCTTTTTCTTATAAAAAAGAGACCGATTTTTCGCGGTCCCATTTACTATGCTTGATATTTAGATATGATTTTTTGAATTTTTTCTAATCGCGGCTCGTTTTTAAACTGCCACAAATTGACGGCATGCTGGGCAGCTCTTGAAAATTCTGCCACTCCGTCCATTGCTTGATTCAGCTCATTTAGGCAATCTTGCAGTCTCATCAGCTGCTCTTGCAGATTTTTAGCGGCGTTTAAAACATCGCGACCAGCGTTTTTGAAGTCGTCGAACATAGCTAGTCACCGAGCTGATCGATAATTGCCTGTTGAACAGTCTGATACTTTTGCTCATCATATTGGTTCGAGTTGTCCGAAAACGTAATCCCAAAGTCATCCTTGTCGCTGTAGCGTGGGATCAGATGAATGTGAGAGTGGAAGACGGATTGGTAGGCCACGGAACCATTGTTGTTCAAGATGTTCATGCCCTTGATGTCAGGATTTGAGTCGCGAATGGCCCGGGCAATCTTTGGCAAGCGGCTGAATACGGCAGCTGCCAGTTCAGAGTCGTATTCAAAAATGTCTTTGACGTGCTTTTTGGGCACAACCAGCGTGTGGCCAGGCGTATTTTGTGAAATATCTAAAAAGGCTTTTACGACATCGTCTTCATAAACCGTGTAGCTAGGAATCTCACCATCGATAATCTTGCAAAAAATACAATCTTCCATCCTAGAATACCTCTTTTCAATTTTTTATAAGTATAAACGAATTTTTAAAAATCTGCACGCTTAGTTAGTTTTAAGCAATGTGTTATAATTACTCGGTTAGGCAAGCAAGAAAGATAAAGAAGGGATACTATGGCGCTGGAAGTTAAACACTTAACGGGTGGCTATTCACAGCTGCCGGTTTTAAAAGACGTTTCTTTTGACGTACAGCCAGGTGAGCTGGTGGGGTTGATCGGTTTAAATGGGGCCGGCAAGTCAACAACGATCAATCATGTGATTGGTCTGCTGCGGCCGTTTTCAGGATCGATCGCTTTAAATGGCCAGAGCCTACAGGAAAACGCAGCCGCTTATAAGCAGCAGATCGCCTACGTACCGGAAACGCCGATTTTGTATGACGAGCTGACGCTAAAAGAGCACCTAGAGCTGACAATGATGGCATATGGTCTGGATCATGATCAGACCTGGGAAAAGGCTCATCGTCTGTTGGAGACTTTTCGCCTGGACAATAAGTTGGACTGGTTTCCGGCCGATTTTTCCAAAGGGATGAAGCAAAAGGTTATGATCGTCAGTGCCTTTATGACGAATGCCAAATTATTTATCGTCGATGAGCCGTTTTATGGTCTGGATCCGTTGGCGGTACATGATCTGCTGAATCTGATCGAGAAAAAAAAGGCGCAAGGGGCTGGAATCTTGATGTCGACGCATGTTTTGGACACTGCCCAACGCTACTGTGATCGTTTTATTTTGCTGGCACATGGTCAGGTTAAGGCACACGGCACGTTAAACGAGCTGCAGCAAAAAGCCGCTGGCGCCGACTCTACGTTAGATGACATCTATCTACGCTTGGCAAGGGATGAGCGTGATGAATAGTCTTTTTAAAAATCGCCGGCAAAGACATCTGCTGCAGCTGACGAAATACTGGCGGCTGGTCTTTAACGATCAGTTTACGATTGCGCTGTTCTTTATGTTCGGGGCGCTGGCCTATACTTATGCGCAGTGGCTCAAGACATTGACGCCGGGAGCATGGTGGATCCGTTGGCTGTTGATCATATGGTTTGTTTTGGTTATGCAGGTTGGCAGAATGGCAACGCTGATCAAACCGGCCGATCCGGTCTTTTTACTGCCTCAAGCTGATGGTATTAAAAAATATCTGAATCAGGCATTCTTATACAGTACGGTTCTTGGTGAGCTGATGTCCTTGGGATTGCTTACAATCGAGCTGCCAATAGCCATGGTTGACGTCAAAATGTCGGCAGCCAACATCTTAGCGCTGTTTATTGCTGGCTTTTTTGCCAAGCTTTCCTGGCTGGTTTTAGCCAAGGCGCGTTTAAGTCTGCAATGGTCGCGACATCAAAAGCTGTTGCGGGCTGGTCAGTGGCTGCTGCCACTGTTAATCGGCATAATGTCATGGCTGCTTTCACCGTTGTGGGGCAGTGTCGTCTCACTGTTAATATGGTTGGCAGTTAGCATCGGGTTGAAAAAGCAGGATCTTGATTGGCGAGCGGCCGTTGACGGTGAACAGCACCGCATGTATGACGTTTATCGTTTCTTTAACCTGTTTACCGATGTGCCAAGCGTTAAAGGCGGTATTAAGCGGCGTGCCTGGGCGCAAGGTTTGATTAAATGGCTGACGATTCCTAACCATGCCTGGTCTTATCTATATGCGCGCGGCTTTATACGCGATACGGAAACCAGCGGCCTGGTCGTTAGATTGACGATTGTCGGCATGCTGATCATCTTTTTTGTACCACTGGGCTGGCTGAGATGTATCCTGGTTTTATTGTTTATCTATCTGATTGCCATGCAGCTGATGACGTTTGTTGATCACTATCAAAACAACGTCTTTACCCACCTTTACCCAATTGATCAAGTCACGCAGCTAACCGATTTTCAGGTCTTTTTAAAAAAGGTCATGGGCAGTTTGAGCCTTTTGTTGATTCTGGCCGCACTGGGCAGGAGCCTTGACTGGCTCAGTATGCTGAGCAGTCTGGCTTTGGCCGTTTTGGGGCTGTACTGGCTGATTAATATCTATTTCAAAAAGAAAATGCAAAAGTGAGGATAACCAATGCGAGTAAAACACAAGAAATGGGCTGAACCACTGATTGAAGCCCATCCAGAAAAAATCACCACCGACCCGGCTCAATTTAAAGGCAAATGGCAGAGCCGCTTTGAAAAAGAACAGCCAATCTGGCTTGAAGTCGGTATGGGCAAGGGCCAGTTTGCAATTGGCATGGCCAAGGCGCATCCCGAAGTCAACTTTATCGGCTTGGACGTGGTTTCGACGGTGGCAGGCATTGCTTTGAAAAAATCGCTGGAAGACGAAGAATTACCCAACTTGCAGTTTATCTGTGCCAACGGAGCTGGCTTGGATGAGTTCTTTTCTGATGGCGAGATTGATCGTCTGTTTTTGAACTTTTCCGATCCATGGCCAAAGTCACGTCACGCCAAGCGCAGGCTGACTTACAAGACGTTTTTGGCTAACTATGAAAAAGTATTGGTGCCACACGGAACGATCGAATTAAAGACCGACAACATGGGCTTTTTTGAGTTCTCATTAGTCAGCATGAACAACTACGGTATGCAATACGATGGGGTCTGGCTGGATCTGCATCACAGTGATGAGAATGAAAACAACGTTGAAACGGAATATGAGCAAAAATTTGCGGCTAAGAGTCAGCCAATTTATAAATTAAAGGCACACTTTGCCTAACTATATCTAATGGGCTTTGCCAAGGAGAAATCTCTTTGGCAAGGCCCTTTTTGTTTGCTTTTTGAAAAATTGATCAGTACTGCTAGAAAATAATTTCTAAGAATTATTGGAATTTATTTCAAAACGTGGTATAGTAAAAGCGTTCATTTATGAAAGGGGTTACAAAAATGAAACTTACAGTTGCAGAACTTGCTAAATACATGGATCACACGATGCTCAAGCCAGATGCCACTCAGGCAATGATCGATCAATGCATAGACGAAGCCATCAAGTACAACACGGCCTCGGTCTGCATCAATCCATACTGGGTCAAACATACCGCTGATCGCTTAAAAGATACGGACGTCAACACTTGTACCGTAATCGGCTTTCCTCTGGGGGCTTCGACAACTGAAATCAAGGTTGCCGAAGCCATTGATGCCATTAAAAACGGTGCTGAAGAAATCGATATGGTTATTAATATTGGCGAATTAAAGTCCGGCCATACCGATATCGTTAAACAAGACATTCAAGCAGTTGCCAAAGCTGTTCATGATCACGATAAGCTCTTGAAGGTTATCATCGAAACATGCCTTTTGACCGATGATGAAAAAGTAACGGCCTCTAAGCTGACGATTGCAGGTGGTGCTGATTTTGTTAAGACCTCAACCGGATTTTCAACAGGTGGTGCCAAGGCAGAAGATGTTGCCTTGATGCGCCAGGCGGTTGGCCCTGATTTTAAGATCAAGGCTTCTGGCGGCATTCACCACCTCGATGAAGCATATGCCATGATTGAAGCCGGTGCCAACCGGCTGGGAGTTTCAGCCTCGGTTCAGATCTTAGAAGAAGCTGCTCGGCAATAGAAACTGTTTTGAAACGTCTGACACATCGATTCAGGGGAGGAAAAGATTATGACGTATCAACGAGTATTTGGCATTGTTTTGGATTCGGTCGGAATAGGTGAAGCACCCGATGGCAAAAAATTTGGTGATGATGGTGCCGACACGCTGGGTCACATTGGCAAATGGTATCAAGGAAAACTGGCACTGCCCAACCTGGCTAAATTAGGGCTGAGCAATATTCGGCCTGAGGACCCGATTCAAGGCGTGGCGGTTGCGGATCCGGCAAAAGGCTGCTTTGGCAAGATGGCCGAAATCTCAGCCGGAAAAGACAGTATGGACGGTCACTGGGAAATGATGGAGCTGCCGGTTAAAAAGCCACTATCGACTTTTCCAAACGGCTTTCCAGACAGCATTATCAAAAAGCTGGAAGAGTTTTCTGGCCGCAAGGTAATCGTCAACAAGCCATATTCCGGCACGGAAGTCATTCATGACTATGGTGAGCAACAAATGAAGACAGGGGATCTGATCGTCTACACGTCCGGCGACTCGGTTCTACAGATTGCAGCTCATGAGGATGTAATCCCAGTCGAAGAACTCTATCGGATCTGCCGTTATGCGCGGACGCTGGTCAATGGTCCCGAGTATACGGTCGGTCGCATCATTGCTCGTCCATACGTTGGTCCAGACAAGGATCACTTTACCAGAACGGCCAACCGTCATGACTTTAGCTTGGAACCAACCGGCAAGACTGATCTGGATCATCTGAAAGAAGCCGGCCTGGACGTAATCGGTATTGGCAAGATCAACGATATCTTCTCTGGACACGGCATTACGGAAGGCTACCATAATGAAAGCAACATGGATGGGATGGATCACGTTGACCATGTCATGCAAGAAGACTTCCATGGCTTTTGCTTCGTAAATCTGGTCGACTTTGATGCCATGTATGGTCACCGTCGCAATCCAGAAGGCTTTGGCAAGGCTTTGATGGACTTTGACAAGCGGCTGGGGACGGTGCTTGAAAACATGCGCGATGATGATCTGCTTTTGATTACGGCTGATCATGGCAACGATCCTTGCTTCCGTGGTACGGATCATACTAGAGAAGTTACGCCGCTTTTGGCCTACTCGCCATCAATGAAGCATCCTGGTCAGTCGCTGGGCACGCGCCAAACGTTTGCTGACTTAGGCGCTACAATCATGGAAAACTTTGGCGTTAGTGGTAATCAGGTCGGTACGAGCTTTTTGTCGGCAATTGAAAATTAATCAATTAAAGGGGGATTCATCATGCGAATGGTGGATGTAATTGATCAAAAACGCAATGGTGGCGTCTTAAGTGATGAGCAGCTGCAGTTTTTTGTCGACGGCGTAGTTGATGGATCATTGCCTGATTATCAAATCAGCGCGCTTTTGATGGCAATCTATTTTCAAGGGATGACGGATCATGAGCAAACGCAGCTAACAATGAAGATGATGCATTCTGGTGAGCGGCTGGATCTGTCAAAGATTCCCGGCATCAAGGTTGATAAGCACTCGACTGGCGGTGTTGGCGACAAGACCAGTCTGCCACTGGCTGCGATGGTAGCTGCACTGGGCATTCCGGTACCAATGATCTCAGGACGCGGTCTTGGTCATACCGGGGGAACGTTAGATAAGCTGGAGGCGATCCCAGGTTTTCAAGTTGAACTAAGTGAGCAGGGCTTTATCAATCAAGTTGCCAAAGAAAAACTGGCGATTGTCGGTGCTACTAGAGACGTTGCTCCAGCTGATAAAAAGATCTATGCGCTGCGCGACGTTACCGATACGGTAGATTCGATCCCACTGATCGCCAGCTCAATTATGAGCAAAAAGCTGGCCTCAGGAACTGATGCTTTAGTAATTGACGTCAAAACCGGTGCCGGTGCATTTATGAAGACCGAAGAAGCGGCTGTTCAGCTGGCACAAGCATTGGTTGCAATTGGCAAGCGGGCCGGCTTGAAGTGCGAAGCCGTGATCTCGGATATGAATCAGCCTTTAGGGTCTAAAATTGGTAATACGCTGGAAATTGAAGAGACGCTGGATCTGTTAAAAGGCAACGGGCCAAAAGACTTGTTGGAGCTGGTATTGGAACTGGGCAGCCGCATGGTCGTGATGGGCCAAAAAGCAGCCGATTTAGCTGAAGCACGTGCCAAATTGGAACAGACGATCACTGATGGCTCGGCATTGGCTCGCTTTAAGGCAATGATCAAGGCTCAGCATGGTGATCCAAACGTGGTTGACGACTATTCGCTGATGCCGCATGCCAAGTATCGAATTGAATACCCCGCTCAAAAAGACGGTGTAATTGCCAAGCTGACGGCTGATGAGATTGGGATGGCCAGCATGCTGATGGGCGGTGGTCGTCAAAAAGCCGATGATAAATTGGATTATGCAGTTGGCATTGAGCTGCACAAAAAGATTGGCGATCCAGTCCAAAAAGGTGAGTCGATCATGACGATCTGGAGCAATCGTGAAAATGTTGATGACGTCAAAGAATTATTGGATCAAGCTGTTGCCATTAAGGAAGCAGCCAAAGCACCTGTCTTGATTCACGAGATTATCGAATAGGGGGCATTTTAATGAGTACGCCACATATTGAAGCACAAAACGGTGACTATGCAGAAACGGTATTGCTGCCAGGCGATCCGCTGCGGGCTAAATACATTGCCGAAAACTTTTTGACTAATGTAAAGCAGGTTAATCATGTCCGCAATGCATTTGGCTATACGGGTGAGTACAAGGGACATCGCATTTCGGTTCAAGGATCGGGAATGGGGATTCCTTCCATGTCGATCTACATCAATGAACTGGTCCGCTTTTACGGTGTCAAAACGATCATTCGGGTTGGCTCTTGTGGCGGGATGGCTCCAGATGTCAAGTTAAGAGATGTCTGTCTGGCTTCGGGATCATCAACCGATTCTGCCGTGGTTGCCAATTCATTCCAATCTGGCGTGCACTTTGCGCCACTGGCTGACTTTAAATTGCTGGACACGGCCTACCACGTTGCCAAGAAAATGGGCATCGAGCCCAAGGTTGGCGATATCTTTGCTGCTGACCGCTTCTATAATGATGACCTTGATATGAAAAAGCTGGCCGACTATGGCGTAATTGGTACTGAGATGGAGTCAGCCGGACTTTATCTGCTGGCCGCCAAGCTGCATTTTAAGGCCCTCTCCGTTTTAACGGTCAGTGATCTTTTATTTGGCAGTCAAGAAAAGACGACGGCTGCCGAACGAGAAAAAACGTTTAACGACATGATCAAGATCAGCCTGGAAACGGCAATTGCTCAGACTGACTGATAGATATCAAAGTTTTAAAAGGACGGACCGTTGATGACGGGCCGTCTTTTCTTATAGTAAAATTGAATGGGAAAAAATCAGAAGGTGGATGGGAAAATGACTGATGAAACCGACAAGCGTGCTTTAGCCGTTAAAGTCGCACAGCTCTATTATCAAAATGACTGGCGGCAGAGTCGGATTGCGGCTGAGCTGAGTTTATCGCGGCCTACGGTATCACGACTGCTGCAGTATGCCAGAGAAAGCGGCATTGTTCAGATCAGGATTAATAATCCATTGGTCTCAACGCAGCAGTTGGCTGATCAGCTAAAAGCGCATTATCACCTAAGCAATGCCATCGTTGTACCTTCAGAGATGACGGCTAGTGGTGAGTTATTGGAGCTGGTGGGGGCAGCGGCGGCTCAATACATTGAAAAAGTCGTTAAAAACGATGATACGATTGGCTTGGCCTGGGGCAAAACGATTCATGCCATCGCTCAGCACCTCTCGCCTGAAGACGTACATGGGGTTACGGTCGTTCAGCTCAAGGGCAGCGTTGCCAATACCAAACAGAAAAATTATGCTTTTGAAAGCGTCAATGCATTTGCCAGTGCCTTTCATACTTTGCCACAGTATCTGCCATTGCCGGTTATCTTTGATCATCAGACAACCAAGGAACTGGTTGAACAGGATACGCATATCAAATATATTCTGGATCTGGGAAAAAAAGCAGATATTGCTGTTTTTACCGTTGGGACAGTGCGTGACTCGGCATTGCTGTTTCACCTGGGCTATTTTAGCCAAGCAGAGCAGCAGTATTTACAGCAGCATGCCGTGGGTGACGTTTTTTCACGCTTTATCGATCAAAATGGCCAGATCGTGGCACCGCAGATTGATCAGCGGACGATTGGCATTGATCTGGAGCATTTAAAAAAGATTCCCGAGCGGATTATGGTAATTGCCAACCCAGCTAAGGTCCAGGCCACAGCCGGGGCACTGCAGGCTGGTTATGCCAACGTTTTGGTGATTGATCAGGGAAGTGCTGCCGAACTGGTTAAAAAGTTGGATGAAAGCAAAGGTGAAAACTGATGCTGGAACGTTTCTTAGAAGATGATACGGTGATTGCCGTTCATCTTTTGAGTCTGTTGTTTGACAGCTCCCATATCACACTGCGCTGTTTAACGAAACGGACGGGCCTTTCTGAAGCGCGGCTTAGAAAAGAATTGAACAGCTTAAATCAAGAACTACAGCCAAAAGTTGATATTCAGATCAATGATGCCGTCGTCTCGCTTTCACCAATCAGTCCTGAAATGCTGTTTGAACTAAAAAAACAGCTTTACCAAAATTCCGAGGTGCTGCAGGTCATGGCCTATCTGCTGAACCACCGCGGCCGATCGGTAACGGCTTTTTGTCAGGAGCATTATTTTTCGGAGCCGACTTTCTATCGGCTGCAGCGACAGTGTCGTGACTTTTTAAAAACGGTTGGCTTAACGGTTCATCGGGGGCAGATTTGTGGTCAAGAATATCGCAAGCGTTACTTGATTGCGGCTTTAAGCTGTCGCTATGGCATTGACTGCGTTGACTTTGATCAAAACAGCCGCCAGATTGTCAAAAATTTCGTTATGGCTGCCAATCCAGGCGTCAAGCCACTCTTGGACAAGATGCCGCAAGCGTTTGCTATGTTTGATTACCTGGTGGCACTGACCTGGCTAAGACATGATCAGACTCTGGAATTGCCGGATGATAACTTCTGGCGGGCCGTCTGTTTAGAAAAGGCACATCAGCGATTGAAAGAAATGGTAATTGAAAAGCTGCAGCCACAGCTGTCATTTGAATTAACGGCAACGGATCATGATTATTTGTACCTGGTTTATCTAACGGTTGCCAACGAATTGTTTCGCGATGATGCCTGGAGCATGCAGCGATCCGCTTTTCGCGAGATTCTTCAACAAATCCCTGAGATTCATGAACTGACGGCAATTTTTGCTTCGCTTTGGGGAAAAGAACTGGTTAAGACGGTTGCTTTTAAAGAAGTCGTTAATGCATTTGGGCTGCGTTTTATGGGTGGCCTGCAGAATCTGGTGATTGATTACCAGCTGGGCGATCTGTATGAAAATGAGTTTCAGGTTCAGACTGATCAGCTGGTGCAAAAGATCGTTAAACAATGGTGCCAGCAAAATCAATGGTCGGATCTGGTTGATGACAGTCAAATCAAGTACTTTGCTCACCAGCTGATGCCATTGATTGAAGAACGGATGCCGGCTACTCCGCTGTATATTTTTACTAAGTCGCATGCTAATTATGCCGTCATTGCTCAGCTGCTGCGGCAGGAATTTGGCAATCGACTTGCAATCAGCAGCTGCAGCTATTTCAGCGCCGAACAGCTGCAAAAAATCAATCAGGTGTCGTCAAGTTTGATTTTAGCCGACCACGAGTTTTGGGAGCTGCTGGCTGAAACCAATCCCAATAATCAGCGCTTTTTGATTGCTTTAGATCATCCTTTTTTGGGTATCGAGCGCCTGCGGACCAGTCTGTATCAGATTCGTACAACTGCCTATGTCGAAAATATCAATGAGAAACTATCAATCTTACGTGCTCATGAGGGTTAGATGTTGATAGAAACAGCTTGGTTTTAGTTGATATACTTTAGTTGTCATTCAGAGGGGAATCCCAATGATAGTTGTTGATTATGTCCGGGTACATCAAAAGATCAAGGATAAATAGTTGATAATTTGTCAGATCAGGCATTCTGTATCACGAAAAAATCGCTTAGTGCACGATGTTTTCGGCGGAACCCCATTCACCGCTGATGCAGATGCCGCTCCATTAATGAAGATAAGCGCAATAAGTATTATTAAGCTTCAATACTAACGAAGCTGGCTTGGCCAGGATAGTGTGCGATCTGGCTGAGTTGAGTCTCGTTACTTTAAATGATTAATTTAAGATCGTCAATGCGCTGCCCATCCACTCCGCCATTGATGATCATGATTCCATTTACCGATTGATTGCTTTGACCGCAGTTCCTAGTGCAATTTACATCAAAAGATTCCAATTAAACTCTTAATCAACAATTATGAATGACAATCGGCCATGCGTCATATTCCGGATATATGGTGCGAAAAAAGGCTGTTGGAGAAATCCAACAGCCTTTTTGTATTGCTTAATTATCAATGCGCTTTAGCTTCAGCAACGTGCCGGTACTGGCATCCGCCAAGAACTCATAGCTGATTAGCTGATCATCTTCAAAACGGCGAATTCCTCCACGATATGCCAGAGTGCGCACAGCATACTGACGATAGGGGATCGGCTGATGGTCAATCCAGCTGCCTTCAACCGTGCCCTCGCGTTTGAAATCATTGGTAATCATTTTTAAGATCATGTTTGCGGAACGCCGTCGGTTGCCCACCAGCTTGCCGGCAAAGAAACCCGCAATTCCGGAGGCACCCAGAGTAAGCGGAATCATCCATGGGCTAAGTGAACCATTTGAATCATTCATTTCAATCGCTTCTTTCGTTTAGCCTATGCCATATTTTGACCCAAGTAGATTGGATGTAACAATTTTAACACAAAGGCAGATCATTATGCATTGTCTTTGAACCTGTAGTAGTATATACTTACATAAAATAAGTAAAAGGACGGTGCTCGATAATGGAAGCTTTACCTAAGGTTAATGCTCAACAGCTGCAAGAATATCTGAAGGGACAGGTCGTTTTGATGTTTACAGCCGACTGGTGCCCAGACTGCCAGTTTATCAAGCCGGCAATGCCAGAAGTAGAAAAAGATTTTGCTGATTTTAAATTCTATGCTGTTGATCGTGATGAAAATCTTGATTTGGCAACTGAACTAAATGTCATGGGCATTCCAAGCTTTATTGCCTACCGTGACGGTGAAGAAATTGGCCGCTTTGTCAACAAGGATCGTAAGACCAAGCAGCAGGTCGAAGACTTTTTGAGCAATTTGAAATAACAAATGATGGCGGCAGACTGGTCGCCATTTTTTTATGGACTGGATCCATGAACCCAGGTTGTGTGGTACAATTTAGTCTGGTTGTCAAAAGTTTTTTGACGAAGCGAAAAAGAATATTTAGCACCGTTTCAATGCGATGCCAAGGGAAGGATTTTTGATGTTAATTTCAAGCTACAACCCAAATGAGATGGGTGATGTTTTGGTAGTCTTAACCGGTCAGGCTGCTGATCAAAACGTTAAGCAGAATCAAGGCGTGGTACAGATCGTCAGTGCTCAGGATGGCAGTCTGCTTGGCTATAATTTCTTAGGGGCCAGAGAGGTATTGCCAGAGCTCAAGGGACAAAATGGCCAGGTCTTTTTAAACGAGGCGCAAGTTGCCAAGTTAAACGAAAAGATTCAAGCGGCTGGTTTTGATGAAAAATTAACGGCTGATGAAACGCCAAAGTTTGTTATCGGCTACGTTGAATCCATGACCAAGCATCCAAAATCAGATCATCTGCACATTACCCAGGTCGATCTGGGCGATCAAAAGGTACAGATCGTCTGCGGCTCACCAAACATCGCTGAACACGTCAAGGTCGTCGTTGCCAAGGTTGGCGCCATGATGCCAAGTGGACAGATCATCTGGCCAGGGGCTTTAGTGGGTGTGCCAAGCAACGGGATGATCTGTGCAGCGCGTGAATTAAACCTGAAGAATGCTCCTCAAAAGCCGGGCTGCCTGATTTTGCCTGATGACTTTGGTCAGGCTGGCGATGCTTTTGACTTTGCACGCGGCAATCAGCTGTTTGCCTAAATGGCGGCAAGGAAAGGAAAATCAGCATTATGGAAAAAAGTTATTATTTTGTAGGCATCAAGGGTACCGGGATGGCCGCTTTGGCACGGGTACTGCATGACCGCGGCTATCATGTTGAAGGCTCAGACATTGAAAAAGAAACCTTTACGCAGGCGCCTTTGGAACAGGCCGGTATTCAGATTCACGACTTTGACCCAGCAAATATCAAGCCAGGGATGATCATCGTGCAAGGAAATGCCTTTGGCGACGATCAGCCAGAAATCGTTCGGGCCAAGGAACTGGGCGACAAGGTGCAAAGCTACCCAGATACGGTTGAGGAACTGGTTGCGCAATACACTAGCATCGGCGTTGCCGGCGCACATGGCAAGACCAGTACGACGGCGCTGCTTTCACACGTCTTGAGCTCAGTTGCACCAACGACTTATCTGATTGGGGACGGTGAAGGGGTTGGCACGCCTGATTCACGCTTCTTTGTCTTTGAAGCGGATGAATACCGTGATCACTTCTTGGCCTACCATCCAGACTATGCCATCATGACCAATATTGACTTTGATCATCCCGACTTCTTTAAAGACATCGATAACGTGCGCGACTCATTTGAAACCTATGGCAAGCAGGTTAAAAAGGCCGTCTTTGCCTGGGGTGACGATGAAAATCTGCGCAAGCTGCAACTGGACGTGCCGATCTATTACTACGGTACCAGTGAAAAAGATGATTTCCGGGCCGTCAATATTCAACGGACGCCGCAAGGATCGACTTTCGAGGCTTGGTTTAAAGATGAGAAGCTGGGCGAATTTGAGATTCATCTATACGGTGAGCACAGTGTCTTGAACAGTCTGGCTGTCATCGCGGTTGCCTACATGGAACAAGTCGACTTAAAAGATATTGCTAAGGGGCTGGCCAGTTTTTCTGGCGTCAAGCGGCGGTTTGCCGAAAGTCATGTTGGCGATATGACGCTGATCGATGACTATGCCCATCACCCAAGCGAAATTAAGGCTACGATTGATGCTGCCCGCCAAAAGTATCCCGATAAACAGGTACTAGCCGTTTTCCAGCCACATACCTACAGTCGACTGCAGGCTTATCTCAAAGAATTTGGTCAGTCTTTGAGCGCTACCGACAAGACGTTTGTCACACCAATCTTTGGTTCCATTCGTGAAAATGCTGGTCATGTCTCCAGCCAAGACTTAGAAGACCTGATTCCGGGCAGTGAAGGCATTGACATGGACTCGATGGATAAGCTTTTGGCCTACCATGATGCTGTCGTTGTCTTCATGGGTGCCGGTGACATCGAAAAATACGAAGATAAATATAAGAATTTATTATCCAATGATTAAATTGCTTGTAGAAAATGGTGGCTTTTGCTACCATTTTTTATATGAAAGACAATATTGGTCAAACTAATTTGACCGCTTAATTGAATGAAAGAAGGGGAGCTTATGTTCAACTCTACACCAGAGCCCGAGCAAAGAAGGCGTGTCGTCAATGAAGCCGGCTTAAATGGCTTTTTGACGAAGATGTATGGCTTTGTCGGTCTGTCGGTTTTTGTTTCGGCCGTCAGTTCATTTTTGGTCATGACGACCTTTAGAGCTGCCGTGTTTGGCTATTTTACCCAGCATGCTGGGATGATGTGGCTGCTATTATTGTTGCCAATTGCGCTGTCGATGGGGATCAGTGCCAGTGCTACCCGGAATCCAACCGGCAGCTTTATTATGCTGATGGTGCTGTCGATTATGTACGGGGTTGAGTTTGCCTTGCTGGCCGGCGTTTATACCGGTGCCGATATCACGGCGGCCTTTGTCTCATCAGCAACGATCTTTATCGTAATGGCGCTGTATGGGACGCTGACCAAACGCTCGCTTGATCGCTTCGGTGCTCATGCAATGGCGGCCTTGATTGCTTTGATTTTAGCCTCTTTGATCAACATGTTCTTAAACAGCCCTGCGATCACCTACATTTTCTCCTACATTGCCGTGATTATCTTCGTTATTTTGACGGCCTATGATGCTCAAAAGATGAAAAACATCTATCTTGAGTACAATGGTCAGGTTTCAACGACTGGTCTGGCAGTCATGGGAGCGTTGCAGCTGTATCTGGACTTTATCAACCTGTTCATTCAGCTGCTGCAGATCTTCGGTATGGGCGATGATCGGCGCAACTAATATTGGATAAAATTTAAATTGGCTCTGCATCAATGATGGTGCGGAGCCTTATTTATTTTTAATCAGCAAAAATGTCAGGGCCAGGCAAAGTCTGTTACAATCAAGAAAGAAAATAAAAGGACGAGGTAGTTTAAATGGCAGAAAAACTGTTGTTGATTGATGGTAACAGCATTGCATTTCGTGCTTTTTTTGCGATGCATAATCAAATTGACAGATTCACCAACCAAAATGGCCTGCATACTGCGGCAATCTATGGCTTTAAGCTGATGTTGGATCACGTGTTGGCTAATTATCATCCAGACAAGGCACTGGTTGCTTTTGATGCCGGCAAGCAGACCTTTCGAACGGAAATGTATGCTGATTACAAAGGCGGCCGGGCCAAGACGCCGACTGAATTGACCGAGCAGCTACCCTATTTGCATGAGATGCTGCATGCTTGTGGGATCAAGACCTATCAGCTGGCCAACTATGAAGCTGACGATATTATCGGTACCCTGGCTAGACTTGGTGATGAAGCCGGTGACGAGACTTTGATCGTGACTGGGGATCGAGATCTGACACAATTGGTAACCGACAAAACTACAGTTGCCGTAACGATCAAGGGCGTCACGCAGACTGAGATGTATACGCCGGCGCACTTCCAAGAAAAATTCGGGGTAACGCCGACTCAGTTTATCGATATGAAGGCCTTGATGGGCGATAGTTCCGATAATTATCCTGGGGTCACCGGTATTGGCGAAAAAACTGCCCAAAAGCTGATTCAAGAATACGGTTCATTGGATGGGCTTTATGCAAACATCGACTCGATGCGTAAATCAAAGCGTAAGGAAAATCTGGTCAATGAAGAAGCCATCGCGCGTGAATGTCAGAAGCTGGCAACGATTCATCGTGATGCCCCATTGACGATCGGTTTGGGTGATTTGGATTATCAAGGCGAGCAGACCGAAGACTTGATCAAGTTTTATCAAGAGATGAACTTCAAGTCGTTTTTAAGCAAGATGAACGTTGCCCCAGATGCCGATGAACCAGTCAAGACCAAGGCAATCGAATATACGGAATTGACGGCTGATAATTTGGCATTATTGGATCAATTGGATCATCATGTGACGTTTCAATTGGAGATGCCAGAAGAAAACTACCATTTATCAAATTTTGCCGGCTTTGTAATCGGGGATGGTCAAAAATGGATCGTCAGTCGTGATGCGAGTCTGTTGCAATCGGCACCGCTCAAAAAGATTCTGACCAGTGATCAATACACTAAAGATGTTTTCAATGCTAAGGCACAGATTGTGGGGCTGCATCGGCTGGGCATTGAATTGGACTACGTGGCCTTTGATCTGCTTTTGGCTGCCTATCTAGTAGATCCAAGCGACAATGGCAATGATCTGGGTGAATTGGCTCATGCATATAATTATTATGACGTTCAAACCGATGAGGAAGTTTATGGTAAAGGGGTCAAGCGAGCCATCCCAGACGATGATCAGACATTTTTCACGCATCTGGCTCAAAAGGCTCGTGCCATTCATGAACTAAGAGCGCCGGTTTATGAAAAGCTCAAGGAACATGAACAAATGCCGCTTTATGAAGACATTGAACTGCCGTTGACCTATTTGCTGGCCAAAATGGAGATTGCTGGTATCAGGGTCAATGCACAGACACTCAAGGAAATGGGCAGTAAACTAAAAGAGCGTCTGGCTGAGATCGAACAGGTTATCTACCAAGAAGCTGGCGAAGAATTTAACATTAATTCGACCAAGCAATTGGGTGAGATTTTATTTGACAAGATGAAACTGCCGGTCATTAAAAAGACGCGAACGGGCTATTCAACTGCCGTCGCGGTACTGGAAAAACTGCAGGGGTATTCGCCAATCATTGGCCACATTTTGGAATATCGGCAGATTGCCAAGCTCCAGTCAACCTATATCGAAGGACTTTTGAAGGTTATTCACAGCAGCGATCAAAAGATTCATACGCGTTATCTGCAGACGCTGACAGCAACGGGACGGCTGTCATCGGTTGATCCAAACCTGCAAAACATTCCGGTGCGTTTAGAAGAAGGCCGGCAGATTCGGCGGGCATTCGTACCAAGCGAGCCAGGCTGGAAGATTTTCTCTTCTGACTACTCACAAATTGAGCTGCGCGTTTTGGCCCACATTACTGGCGATCAGAATCTGCAGCAAGATTTCATCGAAGGTCGCGATATTCATGAAAGTACGGCGCGTCGTATCTTCCATCTTTTGCCAGGTGAAGAGGTTACTCCCGACATGCGGCGTCATGCCAAGGCCGTCAACTTTGGAATCGTTTATGGGATTAGCGACTACGGCCTTTCACAAAGCATTCATGTTACGCGCAAGCAGGCACATGAGTTTATCGAAAGCTACTTTGCAGAATTCCCTGGCGTTAAAAAATACGTTACGGAGATTGTCAAGTCAGCACATGAAAAAGGCTATGTTGAAACGTTGACGCATCGGCGGCGCTATTTGGAAGATATTCATTCCAAAAACTTTGCTAAGCGCTCATTTGCCGAACGTACGGCGATGAACACGCCAATTCAAGGCAGTGCGGCTGACATCATCAAGATTGCTATGATCAACATGGATAAAATGCTGCGCGAAAACAATCTTAAGGCACGGATGCTCTTGCAGATTCATGACGAACTGGTCTTTGAGGCACCGGCAAAAGAGATTCCAGTCTTGGAAAAACTAGTACCGCAAGTCATGGACTCAGCTTTCAAATTGGACGTACCGCTCAAGGTTGAAAGCAAGTATGGCGATACTTGGTATGATCTGAAAAAATAAGTTCAAGCCGCGGCCAATGAATCTGACCGCGGTTTTTTGAGCTGTTGGTTTGAGCAGATCACTGGTTCAAAAACGAAAATCTACTATAATCAATAATGATTCTAAAAAGAAATGAGGACGATCAAATGCCAGAAATGCCAGAAGTAGAAACCGTGCGTCGCGGCTTGATGAACATTGCTGCGGGCCGCAAGATTCAAGAAATTGACGTTTATTATGGAAAAACAATTGAAAACGATATAGATGAATTTCGTCAGGCACTGATCGGGCAGACGATCGAACGCATCGATCGGCGCGGCAAGTATCTGCTGTTTCGCTTTACTAATAATCTGACTATGGTCTCGCATCTCAGAATGGAAGGCAGCTATTATCGCCAATTAAATGACGGGCCAATCGACAAGCATACCCATGTGGTTTTTCATTTTACGGACGGCACGGAGCTTTGCTATCGCGATACGCGCAAGTTTGGCCGGATGCACTTAGTCAAAACCGGAACCGAAATGCAGGTGGGCGGCTTAAAGACGATGGGTCCTGAACCAACCGAAAAAGATTTCAAGGTTGACTACTTCAAATGCATCTTAAAAAAGAGTCGCAGCAAGATCAAGCCATTCTTGCTGAATCAGGATCATGTAGCCGGCCTAGGCAATATCTATTGTGATGAGGTGCTGTGGCAAAGCTGCATCAATCCTGAACAGCCGGCCAATTCGCTGACTGACGAGCAGATTCGAATCTTACACGACAATATCATCAAAGAGATTGCCAAGGCGACTAAATATAAGGGAACGACCGTGCATACGTTTATGAATGCCTTTGGTGAGGCCGGTGCCTTTCAAAACCAGTTGGAGGTTTATGGTCGTGGGGGCGAAAAATGTGAGCGCTGTGGCCATAAGCTGGTCAAGATCAAGGTAGCTCAGCGTGGGACGACTTTTTGTCCGCATTGTCAGCCCTTGGAAGGTGATCAGAAATGACGCTGGTAATCGGACTGACGGGCGGCATTGCAAGCGGCAAGTCAACTATCAGCAGCATTCTTAAAGCAGTCGGCTGGCCGGTGATTGATGCCGATTTGATTGCACGTCAGATTGTAATGCCGGGCAGCAAAGGATTGGAACAGATCGTAAATCGCTTTGGTCCTCAGATGCTTAATTCCGATGGTACGCTTGATCGCAAAAAGCTGGGTAAAACGGTTTTTGATGATCCTAAAAAGCTGAGTGATCTGGACAAAATTGAACATCCGCTGATTCAAGAAGCAATCGATTCCCAGCTGGATGAATTTAAAAAACAGCATCTGCCGGTAGTAGTGCTGGACGTACCATTGCTGTTTGAAACGGGAATGGATGAGGAGTGCGATCTGACGGTTTTGGCAGTCGTTGATCAGGCAACACAGCTGAAGCGTTTGATGAAGCGGGATCAGATTTCGAAAATGGATGCCGTCAAAAAAATCAGTTCGCAAATGTCTTTAAAAGAAAAGATGCAGCGAGCTGATGTAATTATCGATAATAACGGTACGCTTGAGCAAACGCGTAGCCAGGTAGCAGAATTGGTTGACCGGGTAAGTCAGCATCAATTATTATAAATGTGATAAGATAGATGCATAACCAATTAACAGGAGGAACCTGTATGCAATGTCCACACTGCCATCATAATGGATCGCGCGTAGTTGACAGTCGTCCAAGCGAAGACGGCATCTGTATTCGTCGTCGTCGCGAATGTGCAAACTGTGGCTTTCGCTTTACTACCTTTGAGCGCTATGAGGAGACGCCGCTTTTGGTAGTCAAAAAAGACGGTACGCGCCAGGAGTTCAATCGCCAAAAGGTCCTAAACGGTCTGGTTCGCTCAGCCGAAAAGCGTCCCGTCAGCATGGAAAAGCTTACCAGCATTGCCAATGAGGTTGAAAGACGCGTTCGTTCAATGGGAGAAAATGAGGTATCCAGCCAGGTAATTGGCGAATACGTAATGAACGAGCTCAAAGACGTCGATGAGATCTCCTACATTCGTTTTGCCAGTGTCTATCGTCAGTTTAAAGACGTTGATGCGTTTATGAATGAGCTGGAGGCAATGATTAATCAAAATCATCAAAAGCATCAAGACTAACTAAGGGGGAGTCGTTATGGCTGAGGTGCAAGGACGCTTGACGCCGCAAACCGGCTTTATCGTGGCCGCTGCGTCAGACTTTGTACGGTTTGACCAGGCGACTTTTATTGATTTTTATCAACCATTGTTAAGTCCCACCGCGCTGGGGCTTTTTTATGCTTTACAAAGTCAGCTCAAGCCCGATCCGATGCTGACCAAGCGCCAGGCGCACAGTATCATGCTGGATCGTTTAAATCTTGGCATAGCTCAGTTTGCTGAAGCCCGTAATGCTTTAGAGGGCGTTGAAATGCTGCAGACGTTTTATCAACAAGATGAGATTGGCGGCGTTTTTGTCTATGTGCTGCAGCCAACCATGACGCCTGAAGAATTTATCAATGATGATCTTTTGAGTGTACGGCTGCTTCAACAGATTGGTGAGCAGCGCTTTAATGAATTAGTGGCCCATTCCAGACGCTATCAGTTTGATACCAGTCGCATGCATAATCTGACGCATGACTATTTTGAGGTCTTTAAACCGGACCGGGCGGCTTGGGATGCAGAACGCCCAACACTGAATAATGCCAGAGCTACGGCCGTGCAAAAAAGCAATGCTATCAAGGCAGTCCCGCAAAATGATTTTGATTTTGGCCTTTTGCTCAGCCGCCTGGAAAACCGCGGAGTTGATCTGCAAAGCGTCAAGGATCAGCGTCGTCTGATTTTGACTGAGAGCTTGATGTATGGCATTGGTGCCCTTGAAATGGCTGATCTGGTTTTTGACGCGACTGATTTTAGAACCAGTATGCTGCAGCCAAATATTCTAAAGCAGCGCATCGCCGCCAAATATGCCGGTACGCTGCGTCAAAATGATGATCCGGCGCCGGTGGTTGCTGCTGGCGATGAAAATTTAGATGGGCTGGGTGAAACGGAACGCAATCTGATCAAAGTTGCTCGTGAAAATACACCTAATGACTTTTTGGCTGGCATCAAACAAAGTGTTGGGGCTGCATATGTCTCTCCAAATGAACGCAATACCGTATTGAGAATGATTGAAAATAGCGGTATGCCAAATGAGGTTATCAACATCTTGATCAACTATATGTTTGTTGAAAAAGAATATACAACCTTAAAATCGGGCTTGGCTGACGGGATTATCAATGCTTGGACCAAAGCGGGCGTCAAAACGGCTGCCGATGCGATTCGCGAGATCAAAAAACATCGTAAAAACAATGAAAAACAGGCAGGTGCAAAGCCGCGCCGTCGCTATTATTCAAGTGGACGCAGCAATATTAATGAAGAGCTGCCGGAGTGGGCTAAGCATCCAGAAAAAGTCAAAAACAAAGAACCATCGGCCGAAAAACTGGCTAAGATTGACCAGATGCTGGCTGAGCTCAATCAGCAAAAAAATAACCCAGGTACCAAGAAATAATGATTGGAGGGATTGCCAATGCGTCCTATCATGGAAACCATCAACTCGATCATTGGTGGTCAAAGCGGCTCGCCACAGTATCGGGAACTGATCAAAAAGGCTTATCAGGATCCCGATGTCCAAAAATTTTTGCGTGAGCATCGCAATGAACTGTCCAATGAGCAGATCGAACGAGGCAGCTCCAAACTTTATGAGTTTTATCATGAAAAAATACTGCTGCAAAATCACCAAGCAAGCATTGCACCGGGCTATACGCCACAACTGGTCGTCAGTGCGGGAAGAATCGACGTAGTCTACGTACCGACCGCTCAGCTCAGAGCCCAGCAGCAGGCCGCTGAGTTAAGGCAGCGCGTCACGACGGTACGAATGCCCAAGTTTATTCGTGAAGCCAGCTTTAATAATGTGATTCGCGATAATGATGATCGAATGGATGCTTTGCAGGCGGCAATCAGTTTTTCGCAGACCTATCAGCCCGGCCAGTTCCAGCCAGGGCTCTATCTGTCGGGGAATTTTGGTGTTGGCAAAACCTATTTGCTTGGGGCAACCGCTAATGCACTGGCTGAGCGAGGCATCATCTCGACAATGGTGCACTTTCCTAGCTTTGCCGTTGAAATGAAAGGCGCAATCAAGGATGGCTCGGTTGATTCACGACGCGATGCCATTAAAAAAGCGCCGATTCTGATGCTGGACGACATCGGTGCCGATTCAATGTCGGCCTGGGTTCGTGACGATGTCTTGGGCGTAATTTTGGAATACCGCATGCAAGAAGAGCTGCCGACGTTTTTTAGCTCCAATTTCACGATGCAGCAGTTGGAGGATCAGCATTTGGCAATTGATGCGCAGGGAGCTCGTGAGCCGATGAAGGCCAAGCGGATCATGCAGCGCATTCGTTTTTTGTCGCGCGAGTATCATATCGAAGGTGAAAACATGCGCTCGGGCAATTAAATTATGCCTTGACATCAATGAATCGATTTAGTATATTAGTATCTGTTGAAAGAAAAAGCAGAAGCACCCGCTTCTCGCCTTGGTGACTAGAGTTGCCGGGCTGACGAGTTTAAATGACCGTTGGCAGTCCTTGTCAATGGAGTTTAGCGGGGTGCGGTATGCATTCCGCTTTTTTTGCTTGATCTTTCTGCTAGTAAAATTGGAGGTGTGTTGCCATAGCTCAAGGAATGATTGTCAATGACGGTATTCGTGCACGGGAAGTTCGTCTGATCGACCAAAATGGTGAACAACTGGGCATCAAGTCCAAACGTGAAGCTTTGCAGCTGGCTGAGGATGCCGGCCTTGATCTGGTGCTGGTTGCGCCCAAGGCCCGTCCCGCAGTCGCACGGATTATGGACTACGGGAAGTACCGTTTTGAGATGCAAAAGAAAGAACGGGAAGCCCGCAAGAACCAAAAGACGGTCACGGTTAAGGAAATTCGCCTGAGCCCATCGATTGATACCAACGACTTCAACGTTAAGCTGAAGCGCGTGCGGACGTTTATCGAAAAGGGCGACAAGGTACGAGTTTCAATTCGTTTCCGTGGTCGGGCAATTACCCATAAGGATATCGGACGTGACATGATTGAAAAGATGGCCGAAGAAACTAAGGACATCGCAACGGTTGTGCAACGGCCAAAGATGGAAGGGCGCAGCATGTTCTTAACGCTGGCCCCTGCTGCTGATAAGGCAAAAAAATAATTATTAAGAAGGTAGGAAATAGTTATGCCAAAGATGAAGACTAATCGCGCTGCTGCTAAGCGTTTCAAGCGTACTGCCAAGGGTGGCTTCAAGAGTGCCCAAGCTTTCACCAGCCACCGTTTCCACGGTAAGACGAAGAAGCAACGTCGTCAACTGCGTGGCCTTTCCATGATGGACAAGTCCAACGTAAAACGTTACAAGAAGATGCTTCCTGCCAAGTAATCAGGGCATTTTACGATTAAATAATTTTTAAACAATCTAGGAGGATACCACTATGCGAGTTAAGGGTGGAACTGTTACGCGCGCACGTCGTAAGCGCATCATGAAGTTGGCTAAGGGTTACACTGGTTCCAAGCACCGTCTGTTCAAGACTGCCAAGGACCAAGTTATGAAGAGCGGTCTGTACGCATTCCGTGACCGCAAGGCTAACAAGCGCAACTTCCGTGAATTGTGGATTGCCCGGATCAACGCGGGTGCCCGTCAAAATGGTATCAGCTACAGCAAGCTGATGCATGGTCTGAAGCTGGCCAACATCGACATGAACCGTAAGATGCTGGCTGACCTGGCCGTTAACGACGCTGATGCCTTTAAGGCCGTAGTTGACGAAGCCAAGAAGGCCCTCAACTAATTTGCGTTTGAAATCATCAATAAGGTTGGAGCAGCAATGTTCTGACCTTATTTTTTTATTACTGCTTGACACTGCACGTTGATTGAACCCATACCGGTTAGTCGGTATAATTGAAGTTAGAAATTTTTTTACGAGGTGGAAAATGCTTGAAATGTTTAAACCGACTTGGATGGTCGCACGCGCCTATGAGATCTCACCACAAGCCCTCAAGCGTCAAGGCATCCGAGCCGTCTTCAGCGATCTGGACAACACGCTGATTGCCTGGAACAATCCAAATGGCACCCCGGAACTGCGTGCATGGATGGAAGAACTGCATGAAGCTGGTATTCCATTGATCGTGGTCTCCAACAACAGTCGGGCGCGGATTGGCAAGGCGGTTCAAAAGCTGGATCTGCCATATGTTGCCCGTTCACTTAAGCCATTGAGCTTCGGGATCACGCGCGCACGCAAAAAGCTTGGACTGGAGCCGTCTGAGGTCGTTATGGTCGGCGATCAGCTGATGACTGACGTGGCCGCTGCCAATCATGCGCACGTGCGTAGTATTTTGGTCAAGCCATTGATTGAAACCGACAAGTGGATCACGCGGCCCAACCGTTTTATGGAGAAGTTCGTCATGCAGAGTCTGCAAAAGCAGTATCCAAAAGAAATGGACTGGCAGGAGGAATTTAAATAATGCAGGATGAAGAATTGCGATGCATCGGCTGTGGTGCAGTTATTCAAACGACGGATCCCGATGGCTTGGGATACACGCCTAACTCAGCGCTGAAAAAAGGTCTTGAGTCTGGCGAGCTGTACTGTCAGCGATGCTTCAGGCTGCGTCATTATAACGAAATCGCACCGGTTTCCTTGACTGACGATGACTTTTTGCGTCTGTTGAATCATATTCGTGATGCGCACGCTTTGATCGTCTACGTGGTGGACATTTTTGACTTTAACGGCAGTTTGATTCCTGGCCTGCACCGGTTTGTAGGTAATGACAATCCAGTCCTGCTGGTCGGCAACAAAGAAGATGTGCTGCCGCGCTCGCTGCGTCGACGTAAATTAACGGATTGGCTGAGACAGCAGGCCAATCTGGCAGGCCTTAGACCAATTGATACGCTGCTGGTTTCGGCAAAAAAGAATCACCAGATCGACCAGCTGCTGGCTGAGATTGAAAAGCATCGTGGAGATCGCGACGTTTATGTCGTCGGGGTTACCAACGTCGGCAAGTCGACCTTGATCAATGCCATTATCAAGCAGCAGACCGGCGTGCAGGATCTGATTACGACGTCACGGTTCCCAGGTACGACGCTGGACAAGATTGAGATTCCTTTGGATGATGGTCACAAGCTGGTTGACACACCAGGGATCATTCATCAAGAGCAAATGGCCCATGTTTTATCGGCCAAGGATCTTAAAATCGTAGCTCCACAAAAGGAAATCAAGCCAAGAACGTTCCAGCTTAATGATTCTCAAACCGTCTTCTTGGGCGGGGTGGCGCGCTTTGATTACGTCAAGGGACCACATGCCGGCATTGTTGCCTACTTTGAAAACAGCTTGCCACTGCATCGTACGAAACTTGCCAATGCCGACGAGTTTTATCAAAAGCACTGTGGCGATCTGCTGACACCGCCAACCAAAGACGAGCTGGCTGATTTTCCACCACTGGAACGGCATGAGTTTGCCATCAAGGAAAAAAGCGACTTAGTCTTTGAAGGGCTGGGCTGGGTTACGGTACCGGCTGGAACGACCGTCGCTGGTTGGGCGCCTAAGGGAGTTGATGTCTTGGTGCGCCGTGCAATGATTTAGTTTTTATCACAGAAAGGAAAATAATTTATGAATCTCCGCGGAAAGCAGAAGCGTTTTTTGCGTGCACAGGCCAACCATCTGCAGCCACTGTTTGCAGTTGGTAAAAATGGTCTGACTGATGCCTGGCTGGCTCAATTGGATGGTGCGCTAGACAAGCGTGAGCTCATCAAGGTCAGCATCTTGCAAAATGCCGATGAGACGACTGGTGAGGTCAAAGAATTTATCGAGGCCAACAGTGATATTCAAGTCGTTCAAGAAATCGGCCGAGTACTGGTCCTGTTTAAGGTCTCAAAAAACCCCAAGCTGCGTGAGCTTTCACAACGCGTTGAACGCATCTAGAATCGAGGTGTGATTCGTGCAGCAGGCTAAAGCAACGATAGCGATCCCCAAGCCACAGGTTCAGCGTACCAGTTTTCAACATCGCAAACGCGTCGGCCTATATGGAGGAACGTTTAATCCTGTTCACAACGCCCATCTATTGGCCGCTGACCAGGTTGGTAAAACGCTTTTGCTCAACAAGGTCCTCTTTATGCCCGATATGATTCCGCCACACGTTGACCATAAAGAGGCGATTGATGCCGAAGATCGCGTTAATATGCTGCAATTGGCAATTGAAGACAATCCATTGTTTGGCATTGAGATGGCTGAGATTGAACGGGGCGGCATCAGCTATACCTACGATACGATGAAATATCTAAAGGCCAAGCATCCTGACACCGACTATTGCTTTATCATTGGCGGTGACATGGTCGACTATTTGCCAAAATGGCATGAGATCGATAAATTGGTTAAATTGGTCAACTTTGTGGGTGTCCGGCGACCGGGCGCTCAAAATGACTCACAGTATCCGGTGATCTGGGTCGACGTGCCAGGAGTCGACTTCAGTTCTACCGATATCCGCAACCGCATCAAAACTGGTCGTTCGATTCGCTATATGGTTCCCGACAAGGTTGCCGAATATATTAAGGAGCATCAGCTATATCATGAGTGATGAATTGATCTATCAAGAGCATTTGATTCCGATGACGCGCCAAGAGCTTGTTGAGCACTTACGAGCAGCTTTGCGCGACAAACGTTTCGAGCATGTACTGCGCGTTGAAAAAACAGCGGTTGAACTGGCCAGCCAATATGGCGTTGATATTGAGGCCGCCAGCATTGCCGGTTTATGCCACGATTATGCCAAGCAGCGTCCGGATGAGGATTTTATCAAAGTTATTAAGAAAAAAAAGCTGGATCCGGATCTCTTAAACTATGGCAATGCAATCTGGCATGGCTTCGTTGGTGCCGAAATGGTTAAAGATGAGCTGGGCGTGCATGATGAGGATATCTTAGACGCAATTCGCTTCCATACAACGGGAGCAGCCTACATGACCAAGTTGGCTCAAATCATCTACATGGCTGATTATATCGAGCCGGGTCGTGATTTTCCGGCCGTCAAAAAAGCCCGCAAACTGACCAAAAAGGATCTGGGAGCTGGCGTTGCCTACCAGACCAAGCACACGCTGCTTTACCTGATTGAAAGCAATGCACCGATTCACCCACAGACTTTGGCAACCTTTAATGCATGGGTGCCACGATATGGAAAGGAAATTGATTAATGGACAGCAAAGAATTATTGAAGATGGCCGTACAGGCGGCTGATGGTCGCCGTGCCGAAGATATTACGGCATTAAAGGTTGATTCGATCACGCCAATGGCTGATTATTTCGTCATCATGACAGGTGGCTCTAATCGTCAGGTCCAAGCCATTGCCAATGCCATCATTGAAGCCGCTCATGAAAACGGCGTTGATATCAAGAGTGTCGAAGGCAAGCAGGAGGCACAATGGGTTCTGATTGACCTGGGCGATGTGGTTGTTCATGTCTTTCGTGAGGAAACTCGCCACTACTACAATCTGGAAAAACTTTGGTCCGATGCACCATTGGTTGATCTCAGCGAATGGGTTAAGGAGTAGAGATGATCTACGGGACGTTTGCCCAGCTGTATGATGAGCTATTTGAAAGCGATATGTATCAGCAATGGCGTGAATTTGTCAACTCTCAGTTGCCCAATTACGCCAAGACGATCTTAGACGTTGCCGGCGGGGCAGGACGACTGGGCGTTTTGCTGGCTGAAGATGGCTATGACGTTATCGATCTGGACTATTCAGAAGAGATGCTGAGCCTGGCCTTAAAGCATGCACAGGAATCACAAATGCCATTGACACTAGTGCAAGGCGACATGCGAGATCTTAGCGGCCTGGATCAATATGATGCAATCACCTGCTTTGCCGACTCGCTTTGCTATCTGGATGATTTTAATGATGTGAGGGCTACGCTTGAACAGATGGCTGCGCACCTAAAAGATGATGGCGTGCTCTTGTTTGACGTGATCACGCCTTATCAAACCGATGAAATCTACCCAGGCTATATGTACAACTATGAGGATCCAGATGAACAGCGGGCCTTTTTATGGCACAGCTATGCCGATGATGACGTCTTGCATGGTGTAATTCATGAATTAACCTTCTTTTATCAAATGACAGCGGGCAGCTATCAGCGCCTGCACGAAACGCATTTTGAGCGGGCCTATGAGTTAAAAGACTGGCAAACTGCACTGGCACAAGCTGGGTTTGATCAAGTCATGGTTAAGGCTGATTTTGGCCATAGAGAAATTAACGATCAGACGACACGCTGGTTCTTTATCTGTCGAAAGCAGGTGAAATAATGCGGGCCGTGGGGCTGGTAACTGAATATAATCCGTTTCATAATGGTCATCGATATCACCTGGAGCAGGCTAAAAGACTGACTGCTGCCGATGCAGTTGTTGCTGTAATGAGCGGTAATTTTACGCAGCGCGGCGAGCCAACGCTGCTTGATAAATGGCAGCGAACGCAGGCAGCACTTGAAAACGGCGTGGATCTGGTCGTTGAATTGCCAATCTTTATGGCTGTGCAGCCGGCACACCGATTTGCGGCCGGGGCTTTGGAACTGTTGGCATCTTTAGGAGTCGATGACGTGGTTTTTGGTGCTGAGCATCCAGAATGGGATTTTAGCCAGCTGGTAGCAGCAGAGCAAGATTTTTCAGCCAGCAGCTTTAGTCGGTTTAATGCGACTTATGCCACTCAGTTTAATGAACAGCTTCAAAAGCAGACTGGCGTATCATTGATCGATCCCAATGATATTTTGGCGTTTGGCTATCACAAGGCTCAAATCAAAGAGAATCTGCCATTAAGACTGCACCCGATCAAGCGACGTGGCAGTCAGTATCATGATGAGCAAATCAATGGTAAGATTGCCAGTGCCAGTGCAGTTCGGCAAGCCGTTTTGGAACAAGACGATTTTAGTCAAGCTGTCCCTGCGGCAACCGCGCGATATCTGCAGCAGATTCAGCAGGTACCGGATTGGAACGCTTTGTATCCAATGCTGCGCAATCAATTGATTCAGACTCCGGTTGCCCAGCTTGCCCAGATCTATCAAATGGCAGAAGGTTTGGAGTATCGCATGAAAGACGCTGCACAGCGCAATCTGACCTTTGCAGGCTTTATGAAGTCGGTCAAGACCAAGCGCTATACCTATGCCCATCTGCTAAGAGTCTATCTGTATACGGTTTTGCAGATTACCGATTCTCAACTCAATGAGCATCTCAGCCAGCCGTATCTGCACGTTTTGGGCTTTAATAAACGCGGTCGCAAATATCTGCATACCATCAAAAAAACGGTCGCGTTGCCACTTTTGACCAAGATCGATCAAGACCTGCGTGATGGATTGCTTAATCTGGACTATCGCGCTGGCAAGCTGTATCAGACCTTTACGCCGGTTGAGCAGGATCTCAAGCATGCCCCGGTGATTGTTAAGGGTGTCAAGGAATAAACATTGACAAGCAAACTTGGGACTAGTATAATAACGCTTGTTGCATTAGGAGGTTAGTACCGTGAAATGGACGTTGGCTGAACTTCATCGCTATCATGATGAACCGCTGCGTATTCAAAGTACTTTTGATCTAAACGCATCACTGACAGAACGGTTCCCTAATCAGGTCATTAGTTGCCAGCCCGTTGAGGTTGATGGCTATGTGGTCTATGATCAGGGTGATGCTACTTTAAGCGTTAGCGTTAAAACGACGCTGACCGTACCATCCAGCCGTTCGCTGAAACCGGTCGAGTTGCCATTGGATTTTGCTTTTGCTGAAACCTATGTCAATGATGAATCACATGTTGGCCGCTATGAAGACGATGAATTGGTCTTTGTCTTGTCAGACCCGCATGATACGATTGATTTTGACAATGTTTTAGCGGAAAATATCATTGAGCAGGTTCCAATGCAGGTATTGTCCGAAGATGAAAAAAACAGCTCTCAGATGCCAAATGGCAAGGGATGGGAAGTTGTTGCCGAAGATGATGCTAATCAGGTACCGGATAAGGAACATGTTGATCCACGTTTCGCTAAGCTCAAAAATTTATTTCCTGATCAGGATAACCAAAATTAGCGAACGGTTAAAAACCACTAGTGGATAGATTATTTGAAGGAGGTGTCACACATGGCTGTACCAGCACGGAAGACATCCAAGACGCGTAAGCGCAATCGTCGTGGTCACATCAAGCTGACTGTGCCTGGCTTGGCTCCATGTCCAAACTGTGGTGAACTGCGCAAGTCACACATGGTTTGCCCAAGCTGTGGTTACTACAACGGCAAGCAAGCTGTTGAAAACAACTAATCACGTCGATTTTATCGATTAAAGACCTTTCTCGAGGCGCCGGACCTGGGAAGGTCTTTTTTTATGTCATAACTGCTAAAAATTGAAAAAATTTTTAATTTAAAAGCAGTTTTATTAATCGCAAAGGTAGGGCAGATTAATTTTGTGTGATAAAATTGGTGTGGTTATTATGTGGGAGTAAGACCCACCAATTCAAACGAGGAGCGTTTTAATATGAGTCGGATTTTAATTATTGAAGATGAAGAAAACCTGGCACGGTTTGTCGAGCTGGAATTAAAGCACGAAGGATACGAAACCGATGTCGAGCTTGATGGTCGTGCTGGCTTGGATGCCGCTTTAAACCAAGACTTTGACGTTATTTTACTTGACCTGATGCTGCCGGAATTAAACGGGATCGAGGTTGCTCGTCGCATTCGTGAAGTTAAGGATACGCCAATTATCATCATGACGGCACGTGATTCTGTGATGGATCGTGTCTCAGGACTTGATTATGGTGCTGATGACTACATCGTCAAGCCATTTGCCATCGAAGAGTTGCTGGCGCGCGTACGGGCACTGCTGCGGCGGATCAACATTGAAGGCGGCAATGCCAAGAGTCACCAGACTACGGTTACGTATAAGGACCTGACGATTGAAAAGGAAAACCGAGTTGTACGTCGTGGCGATGAGATCATTAACCTGACCAAACGTGAATACGAGCTGCTTTTGATCTTGATGGAAAACATTAACGTGGTCATGTCACGTAAAGAGCTACTCAGCAAGGTCTGGGGCTATGACTCCAAGGTTGAAACCAACGTTGTCGATGTCTACATCCGTTATCTGCGGAACAAGATCGATCGCCCTGGCGAAAAGAGCTACATTCAAACCGTTCGGGGTACTGGCTACGTAATTCGTTCCTAATCGATTAAAGAAGGTTCTTTATGAGCGAAAAGAAATCAAAATCATCTCGCTTCGTTTCGCTCAAGGTAAAGTGGGCCATTGGTACGGCGGTTGGGTCTTTAATCATTTCAATGATCGTAGTGATCTCTCTGTTCAGTGCCTTTACGCAAAACCTGCTACAGCAAGAACGCAGCGAGGTTAATCATAATATGTCCGTCGTGGTGCGTCAGCTGGGAAATGCTGGCGAAAGCTCTTTAACCAAGAGTGGGGTTCGGTCGATTTTTGAACACGAGGCCAGCCTCAACAGCACGACTGAGTTTTATCGTCAGCCTTTGGTTCAAGGCTTAAGCAATTCACGAGTTACGATTACCGTGATGAACGCCAAGGGTAAAAAGATCTTTCAAACCGGTAAGGCTAATTTGTCGCTGAAAACGTCCCATCATACCAAGACGGCCATGATCAAAGGGAACGGTCATCGAATCTTGGTTGGCCGCGAACCAGTTCTATCGCATGATGGTACAGTAATTGGCTACGTTCAGGTTGAAAATGATCTCAAGCAGTACTACCAGGTCTTTAAGCGCTTGATTCTGATCTCGATTCTGGCCCTTTGTCTGGTCGTTATTGCCAGTGGTTTGCTGGGATACTTCCTGTCTTATTACTGGCTGCAACCGTTGGATGATATTCATGATACCCTGACGGTAGTAAGAGATGATCCAACCAGTGATGCACGCGTGCCAGAAGACGTTACAGAATTGAACGATGAGCTTGGCGAGCTGTCGAGAATGTTTAATCAGATGCTTGATCAAACACAGCGCTACATTGATCAACAGACACAATTCGTCAGTGACGTCTCGCATGAATTAAGAACGCCGGTTGCCATTATTCAAGGCCATATGGAGATGCTGCAGCGCTGGGGCAAGGATGATCCACAGGTCTTGGATGAATCGATTGCTGCGGCCTTAAAAGAGACAAATCGAATGAATAGTCTGATCAAAGAAATGCTTGATTTGACGCGTGCCGAGCAGGTTGACGTCAAGTTCCATGATGCCGTCACGCAGGTTAAAGACGTGGTTGAGCAAGTCTATAACAACTTTAAGATGCTGTATCCAGACTATGTTTTTCGTTTTGATGACGATCTGCATCAAGACGTGCCGGTACACATTTATCGTGACCATCTTGAACAGATTCTGATTATTTTATTTGATAATGCAGTAAAGTACTCCAAGGATCGTAAAGAAGTTCACCTGTCATTGTCACGCAACTTAAATGCGGTTGAAATCGGCGTTCAAGACTTCGGTGAGGGAATTCCGCAAGAAGACCAGTTGCACGTTTTTGATCGTTTCTATCGCGTTGATAAGGCCCGTAGTCGTAAAAAGGGTGGCAATGGACTGGGACTGGCAATTGCCAAGCGTCTGGTTGAAGGCTATCATGGCCACATTACCGTTGAAAGTACGGTTGGATCAGGTTCGTTATTTAGAATCACCTTGCCAATCGTTAAAGAAAAGCCAATGGAAAAAGATAAATAGTCTTTGATGAATATAAAAAACCTCGTTTCCAAGTGAAGCGAGGTTTTTTATTATGCCCGAAATGTCAATTTAAATTAGAAAAAGGTTGAGAGTTGTTCATCTGTGACACAACTTAAAAATACTTCGAGTGGTGTGCGGTAATTAAGTGACTTTCGTGGGATGTTATTTCTGCGATGCATTAACTGAGTAACTAATGCATCAGGTAAATGGCGAAAGTCTAATTGTTTACTGAGACCGTCACGGCGTAGAATACCATTATTATTCTCATTCAAGCCTCGTTGATTTGGTGCACCAACCTCCGCAAAGTAGGTGTGGATATCATGCTTATTGGCGATATCACGCCAACCAGCAAACTCTTTTCCATTATCAAAGGTAATTGATTTAACCAAATGACGCGGCATTTTAGAAAGCCACTTATCTAAGTGATAATTAACAGCTTCATCAGTTTTATTGTGAACGTTAAGGATAATCATAACTTTAGACTGCCGTTCTACGAGGGTCATTACCGCGCCATGATGAGCTTTCCCTTGTACAGTATCAGCTTCAAAGTGACCAAACTCGTGCTGGTAATGAGGAAAATCACGATATCGTTGGTAAATACTGCGACCGAGACGCCCAGCCTTACCACGATGTTCAATATAACCATTCGGGTGTCGTTTGCCTTTCATCGGTAACTGTTGAACACTGAAATTATATTGTCCCCGAGCAAACATCCGGTAAAGCGTCCGCATACTACAACTAATAGTCTGTTCTGCACGACCGATAATCGTGTCAGGCGTCCAACCAGCCTTACTTTGTTCGTTGATGTAACTAATCTCGGCTTTAGAAAGTTGAGCTTTTCTGCGTCCACAGCGTCGTTTATTACGTTGGTAGGCTTGTAAGTACTGCTCAATTGTCTTACCGCTATCGAGAAAGCGATAAACACGGTAAACAGTTTCCTGGCTTCGCTTGAGGAGTTTAGCGGCTTGATAAGCCTTCGTCCCTTGGTTCCAAAAATCAGCTATGAGGGTTAGTTCACGTGTGGTAAGATGTTTATAGGTCATTTGTGATGTTCCTTTACTTTTGTTTGTGGTTATTCAAAAGTCTATCACAAATGGCTTTTTATTTTTCTAACTTAATTTTACAAACGGCGATGCGTAATCAACCATGACTTATTTGGCCAGTTCGGCTTTTCGCCGGGCATCTTCCATGAGCTTGAGACGGTGATCCTGTTGATGGACTAAAAAGAAGCCAATGATGGTGATTAAAAGCTCGGTAACCGGTACGGCCGCCCAGACCCCATTGATACCAAACAGCCAGCCCATCAAAATGATTGCTGGCAATAAGATGAGATAGCCACGTAGAAACGACATTGAAAACGAAAGCGTAGCACAGTTGATGGCGGTCAAAAAGATGATTATCAGCAGATTGACTGCCGAAAACAGCGTGCTGGTAAAGTAGATTGGCATTCCGGCCATGGCGTAATGGGTTAACTGCAGCGAATGGTCGTTGTTAAACAGGGTGATGATTGGATGACGAAATGCAACCAAGACGATAAATGCCAATACCGCAATTGCTGCCGTAATCTTTAGACCATGCCGAAGTGCCAGCCGCACGTTGCGAAAATGCCGTGTACCATATTCACGACTGGCTAGTGGCTGAACGCCTAAAGCAACTCCATTGGCAATCGCAACAGTCACAATGGCAATGTTTGAGATTACGCCATAGGCTGCCACGGCATAGTTGCCGCTGAGCTTTAAGAGTACCATGTTAAAAACATAGATTGAAACCCCGGTACTCAGCTCATTGAGACAAGCTGATACCCCAAGCGTGGCCGCCGTTTTAAGGGTCTTAAACCGTGGCCAGACCCAATGCCATTCCAACTGGCGATAGGGAAAGCGCTTATGAAATGACAATACGATCAGACTGGTGGCTGGTGAGACGACTGCTGCCAAAGCGGCCCCTTCGATTTGCAGATGCAGACCAAAGATAAAGAACCAGTCAAAGATGATAACGACAAAGCTTTCAATCAAAGCCGCACGCATGGTCAGACCAGGATGGTTGTCGTTGCGCACGAAATTAACGGTAATGTAGTTGGCCATGGTAACGGGTGCGTCAATCGACATCAAGCGCAGGTACTTGATTGCCATGTCCATGGTCTGACTGTTTGCCCCCAGAATCGTTGCCAGTGATCTGGTGAATAGATTGATTAGGATAATAATGGCGGTTCCCAGTAAAACGGCAAAGATAACCAGTTCGCTGTAAAGGGTTTTGACGCGTTCGGGATGATCAACCTTGTTTAAGGAAAAATAGGCTGCGCCACCAACGCCCAAAAGCAGTCCTGTACAGCTGAACAAACTGTAGATTGGCAAAGCCAGGTTTAAAACGGTCAAGCCCATTGCACCGGCTGCCATTGAGATAAACAGCGTGTCAATCAGAATATAGATTGAAAGCCCGACGGAAGCCGTAACGTTACGGACGATATAATTGTTTAACTCGCTGATGATTGAGTCATGATGTTTCAATCTCACCACCCCTTATTTTGAAAATACTTACTGGAATTGATTTAATTATAGGCTAAAAATCTGCTGCTGTAACAGGCAACGTCAATTGCTCGAAAAGAAAAAGACCGATTCGTCTCATACAGAATCAATGAGCTGAATCGGTCCTTAATTAGCTGCAAACTGAACGCATTAGATGATGATGCCATTGCAGTGGTCAATCTCGTGTTGAACGGTCTCGGCAGCAAAGCCAGTCAAAGAAAGCGACTGAGGCTGCCAATTGAGGTCTTGATACTCAACGACGATCTGTTGGTAGCGAGTCGCTGGTCGCTGGCCAACAAGACTTAAGCAGCCCTCTTTGGTTTGGTAAGGAGTCTTTTTGGCAATTAAACGAGGATTGAGCATGGCGACACTGACTGGTCCTAATGAGACGGCAATAATGTTTACGGGGGCGCCGATCATATTGGCGGCCATGCCTACGCAATCAGCCGAATGGGCTGCCAGCGTCTCCAAAAGATCCTTGGCCAAAGGAATATCCTGTTTGCCAGCAGGACGAGCTTTTTGTGACAAAATCTGCAGGTTGCGACAAATTGGCTTGATCATGATTTGCTTCCTTTCTGTGTTTACAAAAAGCATCGAGTCGTGAATTGACCGCGATGCTTTGCTTAGTTATTTGGATGAATGGTGATGCTGTTTGCCGGCATTGCGCCGTTGACTCTTATTGGCAGCAGGCTTGGATTTGGCTGGTGCCTTTTTGAGCTGTTCAATCGTATCAGTCGTCGGCTTGGCGGCAGTTGGCTGAGCAGGAATCGGGTCGGGCAGCTTAACTGGATGATCCTTCATTTCTTGTTTGATGTTTTCCCGCAGCTTTGGTCGCCAGGTGTTTACCAGCCAGGTCTGTAGGATGGCAAACAGGGCGCTGACCACAAAATACAATCCTAGGCCGGCAGAAGAAGACCAGGCAATAAACAGAATCATGATCGGGCTCATCAGCATCGCGGCGCCCATCTGCTTGCGCTGTTCTTTAGGGACACCGATCATGGAAAGCCAACCTTGGACCATGTAGGCCAAAAATGCCAGAATTGCCAAAATTGCACTTGGTTTCCCTAAAGGCATTCCCATGAACGTAGCATGGTAAAGATCTGGCGAGTAGCGGATGGCTGCGTACAGGGCAGCAAAGATCGGTAGCTGGATCAGCAATGGCAGGCAGCCGATTCCGCCAGTCATTGAGATGTTGTTGTCACGATAGAGCTGCATCATCTGTTGGCTGACCGCGGCTTGTTCCTGTGGCGTCTTGGCGTCTTTTTGCCGTTGCTGCAGCTCACGCAGCTGCGGCTGCACCATTGCCATTTTTTCCTGCATCAGCGTTGACTTTTTCATTTGGCTCATCATAACCGGTAAAAGAATCAAGCGGACGATCACAACAATCACGACGATTGCCCAGCCATAGTTGTTTCCCATGTGCTGAGCCAGCCAAGTCATCAGATGCTGCATGGGTTTAGCCATGTAATTGTAGACCCAGCCGATTGGATGTCCATGCTTGTCGGTACGTACGCAGCCGCTTAAGATCAGCAGCATGGTGCCTAAAAGCATGGCCACGGTGAGGCGTTTTTTCTTCATTTTAAATAGCTCATTCCTTTGACTTCAATAAATTTAACATTTTGTATCTTACCTTAAAAAGGGCTTAAAATCTAGCAACTTCAACAAGATCACCGCATTTTAAAGTCTTGCCAGTCGTTTCTGATAGCACGTGGCTCAATCTGCATGCCGGCGACTTTGGCATATGGATTGGGACCAGCTTGAACTTCTTTGACAAACATTTTGACTGCTGCAGCTGGACCTTGGACGTCGATCGTAACGCTGCCGTCCCATTCATTTTTGACTTGACCGACCAGACCATGCTGTAACGCCAGTTCATGAGTTGACCAGCGGAAACCGACGCCCTGGACTCTGCCAGTGACGACAATATGATAATTAAGCATAAAAACCTCTCCCATAAGCGGTTGACGATTATCAAGGATCATTAGGATAATGGTATAATTAAGTTAACGATAAACTGAGGTGAAAAATCAGACTATGGAAGAACTAACTTCAATTCACAACCAACGCGTCAAGAACTGGAAAAAACTACAGACCCGCAAGTATCGCCGCCAAACTGGTCAATACATGCTGGATGGCTGGCATCTGGTTCAAGAAGCCATTCAAAGCGGCTTGACGATTCATGAACTGATCGGCACCAGCGATGCACTGGCCGAACACAGTGATATTGTATCACGAGTCGAGGCGGTCTATCAGGTCACGCCTGAGATCATGCGTCATATTACAGAAACGATCACGCCGCAAGGAATCGCCGCCATTGTTGACATGCCAGATCTCAAGCGTATGCCTAAACTGCCGCTTCATGGAGCCTGGCTGCTGTTGGATCGAGTGCAGGATCCGGGCAACGTGGGTACGATGGTCAGAACGGCCGATGCAGCAGGCTTTGCAGGTGTGGTTGCCGGTGATGGTACTGCCGACTTATGCAGTCCTAAGGTCGTACGCTCTATGCAGGGCAGTCAGTTTCATTTGCAGCTGTTTGAAGGCGACCTTAGCAAGTGGATCGATGATTTCAAGCATCAGCAGGCACCGGTTTATGGCACGCAGCTCAACCCGTCGGCCAAAAATTTCCGCAGTGTTCACCCTGGAAATGACTTTGCTCTGATCATGGGCAACGAGGGCCAGGGGATGAGCGATCGACTTTTGAGCCAGACTACGGATAATCTGTATATTCCGATGCGTGGTCAAGCCGAGTCGCTTAACGTGGCGGTTTCAGCTGGCATCTTGATGTTTCAGCTGAATGCCCAGGACTAGATCCTCAGTTATCGTCAGTCTCAGCAGATTGCTTACTATTAATACTTACATTTTATAAGAACGTATTAATTTATTTTTGATGGCGAATCGTGTATGATATTGACAAATAAAGGAAGGGGCCAGTTACTATGAAAACCGAGAACGAATGGCGTCAAGACCCTGAGTATGTTTCACTGGTTAAGGATCTGCTGGAACAGCCGGCCGTCAAAAGGCTTGCGCACTATAAACAGCATCATCATTCCAACCGTCTGCAGCATTCGATTGCCGTTTCATTTGACAGCTACAAGCTGGCAAAGAAAATGCATCTGGACTACAAGAGCACTGCTCGCGCTGGACTCTTGCACGATCTGTTCTACTATGACTGGCGAACTACCAAATTCAATCTGGGATCGCATGCCTTTATTCACCCTCGCGTTGCACTGCGGAATGCCGAAAAGATCACGCACCTGAACAAAAAAGAACGTGACATTATCTTAAAGCATATGTTTGGTGCTACGATGGCCGTGCCGCGTTATATGGAGAGTCTGATCGTGTCAATGGTCGACAACTACGAGGCCGAGCATGAATTCTTCGGCCCATTGCGCAAAAAACTGGAGCAGCAAAAAGAAATCGTGATGAATTGGCATGCCATTCCTTCCAAAACCAGGAAAAAAGTCTAATTTGAGGAAGGGGAGATTTGATGGATCAAGTAAAAGCCAAGCAGGATGATTTTACGCTGTGTCCAAAGTTTACCGAAACGTTTGCCATGTTGGGCAAGAAATGGAATGGGCTGATCATTGAGGTACTGCTGCATGAGCATACGCAGCGGTTCAAGGATCTGGCGGCTCATGTCGAAAAGTGTAGTGATCGGGTGCTTTGCGAGCGTTTAAAGGAACTGGAAGAAGATGGGATTGTTTCACGCAATACCTATCCAGGCGAAAGTCGCGTTGACTATTCATTGACTGAGCGCGGACGTGAGCTGGCTCCAGTTATGGACGCCGTGCATCAGTGGAGTGATCGCTGGTGCGGGCGCAATTAAAATTAGGACTTGACCATGCCGTCATGATTGCCTAAAATAGCCTTATATTTATTAAAGCGACTGTGATGGAAATTAGTAGCTGATTAGGCGGCACTTAGGGAGAAATGATCATCGACTGCAAGTCATTTCTGCTGGCATTAGTGAATTTCACTTCCGGAGTCGGTACCTTGTATCCCGGTTGACAACCGTTATCAGTCATTTGAGCGTATGACATTGTCATAAACCAGGGTGGTACCGCGAACAACTCGTCCCTCGATTCGTCGAGGGGCGAGTTTTTTTGTGGCCACGCTAAGGAGGAAAATGATGGGTTTAAGAGAAAAACTTGAAGAATTGCGTCAACAAGGGCTCAATGAAATTGAAAACAGTGAGGACTTAAAGAACGTTAATGATATTCGCGTAAAATTGCTGGGTAAGAAAGGTCCAATCACCAACGTCTTGCGCGGCATGCGTGATCTGACGGCTGAAGAACGGCCCAAAGTCGGCAAGTTTGCCAATGAGGTTCGTGATGAATTGCAACGAGCCTTGGAAGATAAAAAAGCCAGTCTGGAACAGGCCGTAATGGATGCCAAGCTGCAAAGCGAATCAATCGATGTTACCCTGCCAGGGACGCCGGTTGCTCAAGGGCAGCCACACGTGATTCAGCAGATTATTGACCAACTGGTAGATCTGTTTATTGGGATGGGCTATGAAGTGGCAGTCGGTGATGAGGTTGAACAAGAAGAATACAACTTTGAAAAGCTGAATCTACCAAAAGATCACCCAGCTCGTGACATGCAGGATACTTTCTACATCACGCCATCTGTTCTGATGCGGACCCAGACTTCGCCAATGCAGGCCCGTATGATGGAGACGCACGACTTTTCCAAGGGTCCTTTGAAGATGATCTCACCAGGTAAGGTTTACCGGCGCGATACTGATGATGCCACGCACAGTCATCAGTTCCATCAAGTTGAAGGACTGGTTGTCGGTGAGCATGTAACGATGGCTGATTTGAAAGGGACGCTGGAAGTCGTTGCCCAAAATCTGTTTGGTGATCAATTGAAGGTTCGCTTGCGGCCAAGCTACTTCCCATTTACCGAACCAAGCGTTGAAGCTGACGTTACTTGTTTCAACTGTCTGGGTAAAGGATGCGGCATCTGCAAGGGCAATGGCTGGATTGAGGTGCTGGGTGCCGGTATGGTTCATCCAAACGTCTTGAAGATGTCAGGCGTTGATCCCGATGTATATGGCGGTTTTGCCTTTGGTCTAGGACCAGATCGTTTCGCCATGATTAAATACGGCGTTGAAGACATTCGTGACTTCTACCAAAACGACATGCGCTTCTTGACTCAATTTGATCAGAAAGGATAATCTCAATGAAAGTTTCATACCAATGGTTAAATGAATATCTGCCTCTTGAAGAAAATAAGATTGAACCAAATGCGCTGGCACAAAAACTGGCCTTGACCTCGGTTGACATCAATGAAGTCTACTCACCAAGCGATGGGCTGAGCAATATTGTCGTTGGCCAGGTTGAATCAATCAAGCCACATCCAGACTCTGATCACTTGAATCTGTGCCAAGTCAAGATCAGCGAAGGTGCCGCGGTTCAGATTGTCTGTGGTGCACCAAACGTCAGCCAGGCGCTGGGCAAGAAGGTCATCGTTGCCTTAGCCGGTGCCAAGTTAAAGGACGGCACCAAGATCAAGCGTGGCAAGATCCGCGGTGAAGAATCAAACGGGATGCTGTGTGCACTGCAAGAAATTGGCTTTAGCGACAAAATCGCTCCCAAAGCCTATGAAGAAGGCATCTGGTTCTTAAATGACGATGCCAAGGTCGGCGATGCAGTCTTTTCCTACCTAGGAATGGACGATACGATCATTGATACCGACTTGACGCCTAACCGTGGTGATATGCTGAGCATGTACGGCAACGTTAATGATCTAAGTGCAATCTATGACTTGCCAAACAACTTTAAGACCTACGACGTTAAAGAAAACGGCACGCAAAAGGCTGGCGATCTATTGAAGATCACGATTCCTGATGCTCAGATTGCACCAACCTATAAAGCACGGGTGATTAAAAACGTTAAGCTGTGCGAGAGTCCAATGTGGCTGCAGATTCGTTTATGGAACGCTGGGATTCGCCCAATTAATAATGTCGTTGACGTTACCAACTACATTTTGCTCAAGTATGGTCAGCCAATGCACAGCTATGACTACGACCGTCTGCCAGCCCATGAGCTGAGCGTTCGCCATGCGCATGAAGGCGAAAAGTTTGTAACGCTGGATGAGGCCGAACAAACGCTGCAAAAAGAAGACATCCTGGTAACCTCAAACGATGAGCCAGTCTGCCTGGCCGGAACGATGGGCGGCTTGAGCACGGCAGTTAACGATCAGACGCAAAACGTAGTCTTAGAAGCTGCTATCTTTGATTCAGTAATGGTGCGCAAGCAGGCTCGCCGACTGGATCTGCACAGTGAAAGCTCAATGCGTTTTGAACGAGGCATCAATCCAGAAACCGTGGAAACGGCACTGAACGAAGCAGCTTACTGGCTTCAGCAATTGGCTGGCGGTGAAGTTGAACAGGGGATCGTTACTGGCAGTGAAAAACTGGTTAAATCCACGCCGATTACGATGTCTGTAAACAAGGTCAACGCCGTTTTGGGTACGGAGCTGAAGCTTGAGCAGATTGAAAACATCTTTGATCGCTTGAAGTTTGCCTACACGCAGTCAGGTGATGATGCACTGGTCGTTAATGTTCCGGCCCGGCGCTGGGATATCAGCATTGCAGCCGATTTAAACGAAGAAATCGCGCGGCTGTATGGTTATGAAAACATTCCATCAACTTTGCCAACTATGACGCGGACACTGGGTGGCTTAAATCCACGCCAAAAATTCTTGAAAGCTACGCGCCAATCTTTGCAAAGCATGGGGCTCAACCAAGCCATCAGCTACTCATTGATGAATGAAAAGCAGGCTCAGCAGTTTACGATTGATCCAGCCGTTACGCCAATGCAGCTGGACTATCCAATGAGCTCTGATCACACGACGGCTCGTGAAAGCATTATTAGTGGTCTTTTGGTTGACGTAGCCTACAATACGACTCGCCAGGTTGAAGACATCGCGCTTTACGAACAAGGTCGCGTCTTTATTCCTAAAGGCGGTGAGCGTCCTGAAGAACAAGAGCACGTTGCTGGGGCCATGGCCGGCAGTCTGTTGGCTGACAGCTGGCATCTTGAGAAGCGTCCGGTTGACTTCTACCAGATCAAGGGAATTGTAGAACGCTACTTACACAACATGGCAATTGCTGGTACGATCGAATACGTAGCCGACAGCACGCGCAAGGAGATGCATCCAGGACGGACCGCCAATATTCTGCTTAATGACAAGCTGATTGGTTTTGTCGGTCAGATTCACCCACAATTTGCTAAGGACTTAAAGATTCCAGCTACCTATGTCTTTGAACTGAACCTGGAAGCATTGATGGCGGCTGAAAAACTGCCAAAACAGTACCTGCACATCAGCAAGTACCCAGCCGTAACGCGTGACATTGCCCTGTTGGTTGATGAGGACGTAACCAATGAAGAAGTTGTTGATCTGATCTATCAAAAGGGTGGTCAATACCTCAAGGACGTGCATCTGTTTGACGTTTACACGGGTGCCAAGCTGCCAGCTGGCAAAAAGTCGCTGGCCTACACGCTGACCTATCAGGCTGACGACACGACGCTGACTGAAGATCAGGTTAACGATGCCTTTGCTCGAGTAGAAAAGCATCTGCAAGACGTCTTGAATGCTGAGATTCGTTAATTTATGACTGATTAGGGAACGTCAAAACTGGCGGTCCCTTTTTGTCATTTTGTCAGAGGAATTAAAAATGCCCCATTTTACCAAACAACAGCTGCGGCGCCAAAACATCGTCACCATAATTGTAATTGCTATTTTAATCATTGGCGGATTAGTGATTCATGGCTGGTTTAATCATGAGCTGCTGCCAGTTGATACTAGTGATCAAACCAAACGTGTGATGGTGATTCCAAAGGGTACGACCGATAAACAGACCGGGTCCTTGCTAAAAAAACAAAGACTGGTACGCAATGCCTATGTGTTCGATTATTATTTGCAAACGCACAAGACGCAGGGAATTAAGGCCGGGCGCTTTTATCTGAAACGGAGTCAGTCAACGCCTCAGATTGTAGAAAAGCTGCAGCAAAAACCGACCGCAATGACAAATACCAGTGAATAACCTTGTCGCTGCTATCTGGCTGCGCTATACTAAATTTTGTATTGACAAATAAAGGAGAAATTTAGCGTGAACAATGATGACAAACGTCCAATCATTATTGGCGTAACGGGCGGCTCCGGCAGTGGTAAAACCACGGTCAGCCGTGCCATCTACAATCAGCTGCATGGCCAGTCCATTCAGATTATTACTCAAGATACCTACTACAACGACCAGGCCGACATGACCATGGAGCAGCGTAAGGCCGTTAACTATGATCATCCCCTGGCTTTTGACACGGATCTGTTGGTTGAGCAGCTGGACCAATTACGGCATAATCAAGCCATTGAAATGCCGGTTTATGACTATAAGGCCTACACGCGGGCTAAGGAGACCGTGCATGTGGAACCACAAGACGTAATTATTCTGGAAGGCATTTTGATCCTGGATGACGAGCGCCTCCGTAATCTGATGGATATCAAGGTGTATGTTGATACTGATGATGACATTCGCATCATTCGCCGTATTCAGCGTGATATGGAAGAGCGGGGTCGGTCTTTGGATTCGATCATTGGTCAATATCTGGCAACGGTTAAGCCAATGTATCACCAATTTATCGAACCAACCAAGCGCTACGCTGATTTGATCGTACCAGAGGGTGGTGAAAACCAGGTCGCAATTGATCTTTTATCGACTAAGGTTCGCGACATTTTGGTCAAGCGCGGTCATACTGAACTAAAGTAACATTAATGATGGTTTACAATTAATGTTTAGCATGTTAACGTTGCAAAAGACGAAATTTAAAATCATTTCTAAATAAAAATCAAAGGAGTTATTGAAATGGCTGAAGAAAAAAGCTACCCAATGACGGCTGAAGGTAAGCAAAAACTGGAAGAAGAACTGGAAAACCTGCGTCTGGTACGGCGCCCAGAAGTAATCAAACGAATCAAGATTGCCCGCAGCTATGGTGACCTTTCGGAAAACTCCGAATACGAGTCAGCCAAAGACGAGCAGTCATTTGTTGAAAGCCGGATCTCACAGATCGAACACATGCTGCAGTACTCGGTGATCATCGACAACAATGACGTGGCTGCTGACGAGGTATCAATGGGTCGTCAGGTAACGTTTAAAGAACTGCCGGACGAAGAACCGGAAACCTACCAAATCGTTGGTGAATCCGAATCTGACCCGCTGAACGGCAAGATCTCAAACGAATCGCCAATGGCTAAGGGCTTGATTGGTCACAAGGTTGGCGAAGAAGTTGAAATTGAGATTCCAAATGGCACGATGAAGGTCAAGATTTTGGAAGTTAAGTAAGCTTCCAAAAATTCCCCGCTTCAAAAGCGAAGTGGGGAATTTTTTTATTACGTCTGTGTTGACAAATGTAATTATAAAGTTCAAAATGATCACTGTTAAAGATTACAATCGTAAACAAAAGGAGGATGGAATAATGATTAAAGTCTTAGTTTTATTGATTGCTGTATTATTAATTGCTGCAATTATCTGGTGGTTCTTTGGCCGTCATCAAGAAAAGGCCGTTGCGGCTGACGTTAGTGCCGACAGCCAGGATCAGAAGGTAAAAGTAGAAGTTAATGGTGGTTATTCGCCAAGTACGATTGTCTTAAAAAAAGGCGTACCGGCAGAACTGGATTTTTATCGCAAGGATCCTTCATCTTGCTTGGAACGGGTCGTCTTTCCAGATATGGGAATCAACGAAAAACTGCCACAAAATCAGCTGCATCAGATTAAAGTTGATACCAGCAAGGCTGGCGAGTATGAGTTTGCCTGTGGGATGAATATGTTTCATGGTAAGGTGATCGTAAAATGATGAGCATCAAAAAGCGTTTTTGGCTGGCTTTGATGCTGGCATTGCCGATGTTATATGACATGCTGGCTATGTTTTTTAATTGGCCAATGATCCCAAACGGTGACTGGGTGGCATTGATTTTGACAACGTTGATCATGCTGATCTCAGGCCGTGCATTTGTTCAGAGTGCCTGGGCAGCATTTTTGCATCACCATGCCAACATGGACACGTTGGTTGCCGTTGGAACCATGACGGCATATCTGTACAGTATCTACGCGCTATTGCATCATCAAGGCGTATTTTTTGAAAGTGCCGCTTACATCATTGTCTTCGTTTTGCTTGGGCAGTACCTGGAAGACAAGATGCGCACGCAAGCCTCACAGTCAACAACCAGACTGCTGCAGCTGCAGGTTAAAAACGCCACGCTGATTAAAGATGGCCAAACCAAAGAAGTTCCGATTGAAGACGTTAAAATCGGTGATCGCCTGCTGGTACGTCCTGGTGAAAAAATTGCTACCGACGGCAAGGTAGTTGCTGGTCATTCAACGGTCAACGAGTCAATGATTACCGGTGAGAGCATGCCGATTGAAAAGCAGGCCGGCGATGCAGTGATCGGTGGTACCCTCAATCAAACGGGGATGCTGGAATATACCGCCGAAAAAGTTGGCAAGGATACCATGCTGGCTCAAATCGTTGAGATCGTCAAGCATGCTCAGTCCAGCCATGCGCCGATACAAAAACTGGCGGATCGGATTGCTGATGTTTTCGTTCCAGTGGTCTTGATGATTGCAATTGCCGTTTTTGCCGTCTGGTACGTCTTTTTGGATGCTGAATTAGCCAAGGCACTGACTTTTGCCGTTTCGACAATCGTGATTGCCTGTCCGTGTGCTTTAGGAATTGCCACGCCAACTGCCTTGATGGTTGGTACCGGACGTGCTGCCAAGCTGGGAATTTTGATCAAGAATGGCGAGGTTTTGGAAACTGCCAGCCATATTAAAAACGTGGCCTTTGACAAAACCGGGACGATTACGCTGGGACAGCCAGTTGTTACCGATGTGATCGGGGAGCAAGAACAAGCCTTAACACTGGCAGCCGGTTTGGAATCATTGTCTGAGCATCCCTTGGCTGGTGCCATTGTTAAAAAGGCGCAGGATCAAAAGCTTACGCTGCCTACTGTTACTGATTTTAAGAATCTAACAGGCCAAGGCGTCACTGGCATAATCAATGGTCAAACCGTTTTTGTCGGCAAACCGGATCTGGCCAGCCAGCCAATTGCTAAAACACTGCAAGTCAAAATGAATCAGCTGCAGTCAGATGGCAAGACGGTAGCAGCAATCGGCCAAGCAGGCAAAGTAATCGGCTTGATTGCAATTCAAGACGTCCCTAAGCCATCTGCCAAGGCTGCGATTGAAAAGCTTAAGCAGCAAGGCTATCACACGGTTATGATTACCGGTGACAATGAGCAGGCGGCCCAAGCAATTGCCAAGCAGGTTGGCATCGATGAGGTAATTGCCTCGGTTATGCCAGGCGATAAGGCACAACGAGTCAAAAATCTGCAAAATCAAGGTGTAACAGCCTTTGTCGGTGATGGGATCAATGACGCACCGGCATTAGCGACTGCGGATGTCGGCATTGCGATGGGCTCGGGAACCGATGTGGCAATTGAGACGGGCGGCATTGTTTTAATCAAGAACAGTCTTAAAGATGTCGTTAGGGCACTTTCAATAGCTAAAAAGACCTTTGCCCGCATCAAGTTGAATATGTTTTGGGCTTTGATCTACAATCTGATCGGTATTCCAATCGCGGCCGGTGTTTTCGCGCATTGGGGAATTGAGCTCAGTCCTGCCTTGGCGGGGTTGGCAATGGCCTTTAGCTCAGCTTCGGTGGTTGCCAGCTCATTGCTGTTAAACGTTGCTAAAATTGACGAATGAAAAAAAGAGGCTGGGAATAAAGTCTCAAAACAAAAAATGGCTGAAGATTGCGTGACTTAAACGCTGATCTTCGGCCATTTTTATTATTAAAGTCGTTTTATATAGTAATCAAATAAATTTTACTGTCTGCGTCGAGTGCCAGATCTGATCCACCAGAGACTGGCGCCAAGACTGATCAGCGTGATCGCCGTACCTAAGATCAAGTACGGTGGAATGTAATACATCGAGACCGTATGCTTGCCAGCAGACATTGAGATGGCCATGAAGGTACTCAAAGCTTTTTTAGGCGTGACCGTTTTGCCATCAACCTTAACGTGCCAACCCTTGTCATAAGGAATGGTGGTCATCAAAAGATCATGACCATGCTTAAGATTGATCGTCCCCTTGATGCGGTTGGATCCATAGCTGGTGACCTTTAATGGCGACTGCTTTAAGGTCTTGAGACTGGCATTGAAAGCTTTTTGGTTAAGCATGTAGAGACTGACGTTTTGCATCCACAAAGTTGAGTTCTTTAAGCTGAAGATGATCTTGATGGTCTTGCCTTTAGCATGGTTAGCCACGTTGACCGTTACCGTATTACGATAAGTGTCATATTGGGTTAAAGCTTTGCCGTTGATCGTAATCGTGGCATTGTTTTTGACGTTGGCACCAAGCGTCAGATAATAAGAATTGTTGGTTGTTGGTGTAAACTCAAGCTCAATGCTTGCCGGAGTCATGAGGTTGCGCTTTTTGAAGGTCGTACCGGTAATCTGCACGGCTGATTGAACGTTGCCAAACGTCACATGGTTAAAGTTTTGCACCTGGAACAATGACTGGTTGATATTGCGGCCAGCCAGTGACTGAAAAATCTGTGACTGATAGGACAGGGGATCTAACGTATTATGCGTCAGATTCAGTACTTGGCTGCTGGCCCCAAATGCGATTGGCAAGGCATTTTGATTGGACTTGATGTTGACCATCGAAGTCTTGGCTACCGTTTTTTGCTGCTTGAGATCAGGTCTGAGGCTGGTCTGAGGTAAAACGGTATTGCCATTTTGTTGGCCAGCATGACGCTCTTGTAAGAAGTACTTGAAGCCCAACAGCGAATCGGTAACCTGCGTGCCGTCCGTATAGGTAATAAAGCCATCACCATCCGGCTGACCGATTGCACCCATGAAAGCCGGCTGAGCGGGTTCCAGCGTCGAGCCAAAGTGATCACCGCTGTTGAAATCGGCTTGGAATGGATCGTCTTTGGTCCGCATAAAGGTCTTGCCAGTGCGATAAAGGCCACTGTCTAAAGATTTGAGCTTGGTAACGGCTTTGTCCAATTCTTTGGTATAGTTGCCAAACTCAGCTTGCGAGACATAAGAGATATTGTTTAAAGACGTAAATGCACTGGTGCTGACATCACAGACTGCCAGTAAAATCAAAAGCAGGTCATAGAGTCTTTGATTGCCCCGGCGCGGAATTAAAAGCGCCAAAATGGCAACCAGTGCAAACCCCAGCCCAATCAGCAATTGATTACGATTGATGTATGAAAGATGACTGACCTGCTTGAGCATCAGGTAGGCAAAAATGCTGCCGACCAAAGCCATTAAGCCAAGCGCGGCTGGCCACTTGATGCGAAAGTCGGGCTGCAATGTTCGCGCAGCCAGCCAGATGCACCAAAAAGAAAACAGGTAGGAAAAACGGTAGGGGTACCAGACCGGAAACTGACCGCCATGCCAGAATAAATCCAATGCCTCGATACAAAAAGAAGCCAGCAAAAACAAGGTAATCAGGCCAGCAACCAAGCGACCGCCAATTTTTTCGCGCCGGTTGAAAAAGTAAAGCACGGCACCAATCATGATCAGCATGCCGACATAGATATTAGGCTGACCACTTGGCATCTGGTTGAAATTAAATGATCCCGGCACCAGCTTAGCCAGCATCTTCAATGGATTGTACTCGAGTTTCCAGTTCCATGACGTGGTTGTATAAGTACCCTTACTCTGAGTTAAGGCATAGGCAGTTGGCAAAAGCACAAATGCACTGATGGCTCCAGCGATCATGGAACTGCCTAAATAGCGTCCCATGGTATAGCCGACATTGTGCCAGTGCCACTGCCAGGTGGTCTTTTCACTGGCGATCATCCAGATTCCAAATAAAACGGTAAAGATGGCCACCATCCAGGCCATATAGTAGTTGTCGATCAAAGCAGCTGCTAGCCATAGCGTGTAGGTCCAGGGACTCTGACCTTTCAGCAGCTTGCGTTCGCCATAGATGATCATTGGTAACAGGAACAAAACGTCCAGCCACAGTAGGTTGAACTGATTAGCCACCATCCAGCCCATTAAGGCATATGGCGTTGAAAAGATCCAGATGCGCGGACCTTGCTGAAGCTTTTCTTTGTCAAGTACCCAAGCCATCGAAAGTCCGGCTAGACCATATTTTAAAAGGGTCATGATGGTGATGCCGCTCGACAGGTGCTGGGCTGGGAAAAAGAGCAGCAATAGATTCAGTGGACTCCAAAGATAATATGCATTGGTCCCCCACATCTCACCGCCCAGTCCCTTGCTAAATGAATAGAGCAGACTGCTGGGATGATGCAGAAGCGATGAGCGCAGATAGGCAAAAAAATCAACGTACTGCTGACCAAGATCTACAGTCAGGACAGTACTGCTGCCAAATGGTGCCATGCCGCGATAGGCAAAGTAGCCGCCCATAATCAAGACAGGCAGCAAGAAACTGATCAGCAAAACCAAACGGCGCTGACGAACGGTATGTGTCATATTAAAACAGATCCTTATCATAAAGTATGAAAATTACGGGTTTTATTATAGCCATAAAGTGTGAAAACTTCGTGGTTTCCTTGCTTAAAATTCGTTAAATCATCTCATAATAGGTTTAATCTTGCAAATAAAAGAGTATAGTTAAAGTCTTGAGGACAATCTTGTGGCTTGATTCTGTCGAGTCGCGAAAAATTTGTTAAAATAGACTTATTCTGTCTAAGGAGATATCGAAATTGAAGTTCTTAAATCGCTTTAAGGGCATCTTCGATCAACGCAAGAAGGGCAAAAAAACTGCGCAATCCGTGATTCCATCGCGATTGAACTTTTTGCTGTGGATCGTAGCGCTCCTTTTACTGGCCTTGGTTGCCCGCCTGTTTTATCTGCAGGTGCTGAATGGATCATCTTTTAAGGCTGAGGTCAAAAGCTCGGATACCACCGTGCAGACCAACAACGTTCAGCGTGGGATGATCTATGACTCATCTGGCAAGGTGCTGGTCGGCAATCAGGTTCACCAGGCAATTACCTATACCAAAGGCGCCGATGTTACCAGTGCGGATCTGTATAAGATTGCCAATCGTCTGGGTAACTATGTCAATGTTGGTACCAAGACCAAGCTGACGCAGCGCCAGGCAGAAGACTACTATCTGGCTGACAGCCGCAACCTAAAGGCAATTGTCAAAAAACTGCACCTGTCCAGTCAGGTTACCAGCAACGGTCAATATAACAAGGCATTAGCCTACTTAGACAAGCATCCCGAAGTCTACAAGCTGACCAAGCCGCAGCAAAACAAAGCGCGCATCTATGCTGCCATGAGCGGGGCTTATTCGCTTTCGACAACCTACATCAAGTCAACTGGCGTCACGGCTAAGGAATTAGCTGAAGTCGGTGAGCACTTAAGCGAGATGCCAGGGGTCAAGATCGGCAAGGCCTGGACGCGAAACTATCCACAGGGCAAGGCGATTCAGACACTGACTGGGACGCTGTCATCCGGGCTGCCAAGCGACGAGTTGAACTCAATGCTGGCGCAAGGCTACTCAAGAAACGACAACGTGGGTCAAAGCTATCTGGAAAAACTCTATCAGGCAACGCTGGCTGGTTCCAAGTCGCAGACTGAGGTTGCAACCACTGGCAATACGACCAAAGAAAAGGTAAAATATGCCGGCAAGAAGGGTGACAACCTGGTTTTGACGATCAATTCCAAGTTCCAAAAGCAGGTTCAAAGCATTCTGGAAAAGAACTATTCGTCAGCTGGGATCGCTTATTCAACAGGGGTCTATGCCGTCGTAATGAATCCAAATACCGGTGAGATCTACGCAATGGCTGGGATTGATCGGGATCCAACGACTGGCAAGCAGACGACCGATGAAATTGGTGCGATCAACCATCCAATTACGATGGGTTCGGTTGTTAAGGGGGCCATGATCATGGGTGGCTTTATGAGCGGTGTCATTACGCCAAGCAACAACACCTTGACTGATATGCCGATCAAGCTGGCCGGAACCAGTGCCAAGACTTCTTGGTTCAACAAGACTGGTAGTGCCAACATTGCCTTGAATGCGGCTACCGCTCTGGAAGTTTCATCCAACTCCTACATGATGCAGCTGGCCATGAAAGAAGGGGGCATGAAGTATGTCTCTGGTGGCGCGATTGACCTTGATCCATCGATCTTTACCAAGCTGCGCTACTACTTCAAGATGTTCGGCTTAGGCGTTAAGACAGGGATTGACCTGCCAGGTGAAAGTACCGGCTATGAGGGGCCTTCTAAACAGTCCAACATCGGTTCGGCACTTGACCTTTCATACGGGAACTACGATGGCTACACAACGATTCAATTGGCACAGTACATGTCAACGATTGCCAATGGCGGCTATCGGATGCGACCATATATCGTCAAGCAGGTGCGGGGGACCAACAAGGATGGTTCGCTAGGGGCCATTGAATACACCACCAAGCCAGAAGTGCTGGGGACGATTCCAGCAACGGCTGCTGAATGGAAGATTGTCAAAGAAGGTCTCTATGACGTGGTTCATGGTTCCAGCACTTACATTACCGGTAAGAAATTAGCCAGTGATACGCCTTCGATTTCAGGTAAGACTGGTACGGCCGAAACGTTCTACAAGAACAACAGCACGGTTACGCTTAGTTTTGCCGGTTATGCGCCATCTAACAATCCACAGGTCGTAGTTGCCCTGGCTATTCCAGGGGCAAGCAATTCTGATGGTGGGGCCAACCTGACGATGGCTTCACAGATCTTTAAGGCTTTCTGGAAGGATGTTAAGAACTCTAAGGACTATCAATAAAGCTGCAGATTCGACAAAAAATATCACTGTCAAGGGAATTTCCTTAACAATCTTGGACAAAACTCTGGTCAAAGCAGTGAATTGATGATATAGTTGTACGAGTTAGGGTTACGAATAACCAATTAAATCTGAAAAAAGTTTGGAGGTTGCCACCAATGCGTGTAAACATTACTCTTGAATGTACTTCATGCCACGAACGGACTTACTTGACCAGCAAGAACCGTCGTAACAACCCGGACCGTCTTGAACTGAACAAGTACTGCCCACGGGAACGCAAGGTTACGCTGCACCGCGAAACCAAGTAATTCAAATTAAACCAGGCCCAGTCGTCAATTTGATGGCTGGGTCTTTTTTTGCCCTAAAAGTACGCCTTGTTTTCGGCAACCGAATGATTGATGCTTTTAGCTCAAACAGCATGATTTTGAACTGATTTATGCGAACGGTTGCAATTTTTGGAAAAAACGCTTGCATAAATCGCAATTAACGGTGATAATTACTTTTTGTAAACGTCTGTCAATACGTTTTACGGAGGGAGAGAAAGAAATTGACACATTCAAAAAATGAGATGCGTAAGGCGTATATTGCCCGGCTGCAGCAGCTGGATCAAAATACGCGGCTGCATGAACAGCATCGTTTGGCACAAAAGCTTTACGATCTGCCGCAATGGCGCAGTTCCCAGACGATTGCACTGACGATGAGTCAGTCGTTTGAACTGGATACCGCTCCACTGATTTTGCATGCGCGTCATGAAGGAAGGCGAGTCGTCGTTCCTCGCACGCTGCCTAAGCGGCAAATGGAGTTTGTTCAAATTGATGAGGATACCGAATTTGAAGAAACCGCATTCGGCGTTTTGGAACCGAAAGGCGGCACGGTTGTCGATCCATCAGACATTGATCTGGCCGTCGTACCGGGCGTTGCCTTTACCGTTAATGGCAAGCGGCTGGGCTTTGGCGGCGGCTATTATGATCGCTGGCTGGCCAATTATGCCGGTAATACGGTTGCCTTGGCATTGACCACACAACTGGCTGATGATGACGAATGGTCGCTCGAGGATCATGATGTTAAAATTGGTCAGGTCGTTAATTTAGAGCAGGCATAACAATGAGAGAAGCATGGCAAAAAGCGCCGCTGACCAGTCTGATTATTTTGATCCAAGTCATTGTGTTCATCTTGATGACGCTGGCTGGCGGCTCAACCAATACGCAAGTGCTGATCGAATTTGGCGCACGCTATACGCCCCTGATCAAGGCAGGTGAATGGTGGCGATTGATTACGCCCGGGTTCGTGCACATTGGACTCACGCACCTGGTCGTCAACAGTGTAACGCTATATTTTATCGGCATGTATATTGAAAATTTATTTGGCCACTGGCGATTCTTAGCGATCTATCTAATGAGTACGCTGATGGGTAATCTAGCTAGTGCGGTCTTTTTGCCACAGTCTATTTCAGCGGGTGCCAGTACCGGGATCTTTGGGCTGTTTGGCGCCTTTTTGATGCTGGGGCTGGCTTTTTGGGACGAGCCGGCAATTCATTCGCTGGCTCATCAGTTTTTGATTCTGGTGCTGCTTAATCTGGGAACCGACATTTTGGTGCCAGGAATCGATCTGGCTGGTCACTTGGGCGGTTTGCTGGGTGGATTCTTTATGGCAGCCATGGTTGGTGCTCCACGTTTGGGCAGGATAGACTTGCTAAAACGCTTTCTAAGTGGCACTATATTGATTGTAACGATTGCAGCTTTTTTGGAAATGGGATTGCTAAAATGAAACCAATTCGCGAGATTCGCACGCTTTATGATGTTCAACAGCTTTTGAGACGCTTTAATGTCTTCGTTTACGTAGGCAAAAGGCTTTGGGATATCGAGCTGATGGCCATTGAGGTCGACAATCTTTATCGGGCTGGCGTCTTGGATAAGGATCTGTATATGCAGGTCAAGCTGGTTTTAAGAAAAGAGCACCGCATCGAAGAAGAGCTGAATCAAGAAAACAAGTCGCCTTATTAGACTGAGGCAAGGGATTTATTGAGGTTAAAGGAGAAATTTGAGCATGAACAAGAAGTTAATCGGTGTTGACCTTGGTGGGACTACGATCAAGTTTGCTATTTTAACGGACCAAGGTGAAATTCAACAAAAGTGGTCTTTGCGTACCAACATTTTGGATGAAGGTTCGCACATCGTTCCCGATATCATTCAATCCATCAACCACCATATTGACCTGTACAAGATGGACCGTGATCAGTTCATCGGTATCGGCATGGGTACGCCTGGGACGGTTAACCGTGAAGAAGGTACGGTAATCGGTGCTTACAACCTTAACTGGAAGACGCTGCAGCCAGTTAAGGAACAAATTGAAAAGGGTACTGGCCTGAAGTTTGCTCTGGACAACGATGCCAACTGTGCCGGCCTGGGCGAGCGCTGGAAGGGTGCTGGTCATGAAGGTGACGACGTTGTATTCATCACGCTGGGGACTGGCGTTGGTGGTGGGATCATCACCAATGGCAAGCTGGTTCATGGTGTCAATGGTGCCGGTGGTGAAGTTGGTCACATCATCGTTGAGCCAAATGGTTATGAGTGTACCTGTGGCAACCACGGCTGTCTGGAACAATATGCCTCGGCAACCGGGATCGTTCATCTGGCCCAAGATGCTGCTGAAGAATACGAAGGTAACAGCCGCTTGAAGGCCATGATTGACAACGGTGATGAGATCACGGCTAAGATCGTCTTTGATCTGGCCAAGGAAAACGACTTCCTGGCTAATGAAGTTGTTAACAAGGTTACCTACTACCTGGGTCTGGCATGTGCCAACATCAGCAACACGCTGAACCCTGAAACGGTTGTTATCGGTGGTGGCGTTTCGGCAGCCGGTGAGTTCCTGCTCAAGCGCGTACAGCAAAACTTCCAAAAATTTGCTTTCCCAACGGTTCGCACTTCTACTCAACTGAAGCTGGCACAATTGGGTAACGATGCTGGTGTGATCGGGGCTGCTTCATTGGCACTTGACTTTACTGCCGATGAAAAATAAACTATTTATTTGAAAACTATTTTTGGTTAGGCAAGGAGGCACGTTTTACGTGATGAATTGCCTTTCTTAAATTAAGACAAGCATGTTTGGAGGAATTGTTGTGGTACTGGGAATGAGTTCGGGATGGCTGGCTTTTGATATCATCGTATTGGCACTTTTGATTGGCTGGGGCGTAAGTGCTGGGATCAGTGCTTACCGGCGCAAGCATTATGCCACGGTGCTGGATGAAGATGCCTTCCGTGATGGCATGCGTAAGGCGCAGGTAATCGACTTGCGGCAAAAGGATGCTTTTGACAAGGGGCACATTTTAGGCGCCCGCAGTCTTCCATACATATATCTTAAGCAGCAGTATGGCGAATTGCGGCCGGATCTGCCGGTTTACCTTTATGATGACGGCATACAGCTGAGCACGCAGGCCGTGACTTTCTTAGCCAAAAAAGGCTACCACAAGCTCTATATCTTAAAGGGCGGCTATGCTGACTGGCATGGCAAGACGAAAAAAGCCAAGTACGCTGACTAAAAACAAAGAGACTGGGAAAAAAGTCTCAAAACTAAAGAATCGCTAGGAACCACGTTGCTGAAAACGTTGATTTCTAGCGATTTTTAATATTACTATTCTCTAAAATTCATCTGAAAATATAGTTTTTTCCCAGCCTCTTTTTATAATCGTAATGGATTACAGTTGGTGAGAAGAGCGTCCCTTGCGTGTAGCGGCGCGACGGTTCTCATCAAAACGATTTTCTTCTTCTTCGATTGGCTTAACGACGGTCTTGTGGAAAGCAGCCACGCCACTTGCCACCGCACCCAGAGTCGTTAAGGCACCCAATACAAAACCACGTGTAAATTTTTTCAAAAGAGTAGCCCCCTTTATGTCATTTGGCTTTATTATGACTGATTTTGAATAGATTTACCAGTAATTTTAAGCAAGGAAGGTTTTAATTTTGACTAAAGCAATAGCCATCGTTGGCCCAACTGCTGTCGGCAAGACGGCACTGTCGATTCAGCTGGCCCATGATTTAAACGGCGAGGTGATCTCAGGCGACTCGATGCAGATTTATCGTCACTTAGACATTGGTACGGCTAAGATCACGCCTGCTGAAATGGATGGCATACCGCATCACTTGATTGATATTCGCGATCTTAACCAGCGCTTTTCGGCGGCAGAATTCCAAAAACTGGCTAATGAACAAATTGATCAGATTGCCGCTCGTCAGCATCTGCCCATGGTCGTTGGTGGGACCGGCTTTTATCTGCAGACACTGACTGAAAATCTGGCGCTGGGTGCTGATCATTTCGATGAACAATCGCAACGGATTCGCGACTACTGGCATCAAATGGTCGATCAAAAGGGCCCTGAAGCCGTTTGGAAGCAGCTGTACCAAAAAGATCCTCAGGCTGCCAAACAGATCCCGGTGGGTAATTTAAGACGTGTAATTCGGGCACTAGAGGTTATTGAAAAAACGGGCCAACTGTTTTCGCAGCAGACGCAGACCAAAAGCGACAATGAATTTTTGCTGATCGGTTTGACTACCGAACGTTCGGTTTTATATGAACGCATCAATCAACGGGTTGATTTGATGATTAAAGAAGGTCTGCTTGATGAGGCGCGCTGGCTGTATGAACAAGGCGGTGAAAATTACCAGTCTGGCAAGGGAATCGGCTACCGAGAGCTGTTTCCGTACTTTAAGGGTGAGACGACGCTGGCGGATGCAATTGCCAAGATCAAGCAGGATTCCCGTCACTATGCCAAGCGTCAGTTAACCTGGTTTAGAAATAAGATGAACGTTCAATGGTATGATTTGGTTAGCGGTCGGAATACGACTAATGAAATTGAAGCTGACGTTAAAGAGTGGTTAAAAAATTAAAGTTAAACGTTAGTCAAACTAATTAATCAACGTGATCGATCATGAAAGCCCTATCAAAAATTGACTTATTTCCTTCCAATTGGTAGGCTATTAAAGTAATCAGAGGGAAGGCTGAATATAAGCATTAACCAAGACCAATTCAATAATTGGTCTAGCCATCTGAGACTAGTTGTGAAATCGTAAGTGTGGAAGGAATGGAATAAAATGGCAAAACACGTATTCACTAAAGAAGAAGTTCATGAATTAGTTGAAAAGGAAAACGTTCATTTTCTGCGGGTAATGTTCTCTGATCTGTTTGGTACGACGAAGTGCGTTGACCTGCCCGTCAGCCAATTAGACAAGCTGATGAACAACAAGATGATGTTTGATGGCTCTTCAATCGACGGCTTTGTCCGCATCAACGAAAGTGACATGTACCTCTACCCAGACATGTCAACTTGGCTGGTCTTTCCTTGGGGTGAGGAACACGGTAAGGTTGCCCGCGTGATCTGCAGCGTGCACATGACTGATGGCACGCCATTTGCTGGTGACCCTCGCAACAACCTGATGCGGGTTTTAGACGACATGAAGAAAGCTGGTTTCACTTCATTCAACATTGGTCCGGAACCAGAATTCTTTTTGTTCAAGACTGACGAAAAGGGCAACCCAACGACTGAAGTAAACGATAACGAAAACTACTTTGACATGGAACCTGCCGATGCCGGCGAAAACTGCCGTCGCGACATCGTTTTGGCACTGGAAAAAATGGGCTTTGATGTTGAAGCTGCTCACCATGAAGTTGCTCCTGGCCAACACGAAGTCGACTTTAAGTACGCTAATGCTTTGGAAGCAGCCGACAATATTCAAACGTTCAAGTTTGTTGTTAAGTCAGTTGCCAAAAAACATGGGCTGCACGCCACGTTTATGCCAAAGCCATTGTCTGGCATCAACGGTTCAGGTATGCACACCAACATGTCGCTGTTTGACAAAGATGGCAACAACGCCTTCTACGATGAAAAGGGCGACCTGCAATTGTCCGCCACGGCTTACCACTTCCTGGCTGGGATTCTGAAGCATGCTCGCGCCTTGACGGCTATCTGCAACCCAACCGTCAACTCTTACAAGCGTCTGGTACCTGGCTATGAAGCCCCAGTTTACGTTGCCTGGTCTGGATCCAACCGTTCACCATTGATCCGGATCCCAGATGATCGTAAGATGGGTACGCGGGTTGAAATGCGCTCCGTTGACTGCACGGCTAACCCATACCTGGCAATTGCCGCTATTTTGGAAGCCGGTCTGGACGGTCTGCGCAATAACTTGACGCCAATGAAGGAAGTTACGGAAAACATCTACACGATGACGCCAGAAGAACGTGAAGCCAAGGGCATTGAAGATCTGCCATCCAACCTGCACAACGCTTTGAAGAGTCTGCGTGCCGATGACGTAGTTCGTGCATCAATGGGCGAACACCTCTACAAGAACTTCTTTGAGGCCAAGACGCGTGAATATGATGGTTACCGTCAACACGTTTCTGACTGGGAACGTGACAAGTATATGCTCCAATACTAATTTGTGTTTTGCCAAAGAGGCCTGCCAAGCTGCAGGTCTTTTTATTTTAGAGACGAAAAAAACGCAGCGTTGCAAGTGACGCTGCGTTTTTTCAAATCAAAATCGTGACTAAAACTATTCACTCAGCTTTTTAGCATCTGCATCCAGCTTAGCGAAGCCTGAACCATTAGGCTTTTTGTTGTCACGCTTTTCCATAGCCTTGCGGGCCATTTCTTTTCGTTCTTGCTTATTCAATTTACGTGCCATAATAGTTTCGCCTCTTTTCTTGACATTCAAGTAGTCCACATATGTGTAATACTCGAACAATTCTATTATAGTCATTCTTTAAGAATTTGCAACCGTTATCGCAAATGGTAAAGATTTTACAACTACCTGGATTAATCGCTTTAAAAGTTGTCAAAAATCCGCTAAGATTAAAGCAGTATTAAATTAAGGAGTCAAAGCTATGGCAAGTGTTGAACAGACAAATGGTGCGCTTGATATCAGCCAAGCAATCAACAAGCAGATTGCGGCCAAGATCAAGTATCTACAAGAATTGGAAACCGCGGTCGAACATCATGATGACTGCAAGGTATATCAATTGCTGGACAATCAGCGCTATGCTGCGGAAATTGAGCATCGCGAACAGCAGCCAAACGAGCAGGGCGTTATGAACCTGGTCGATGATCTGGCTGACCAGTTGAGCAACTTTTTGAGTGCCAACCTGATTCAATATTTGGGCAAGGCATACCCATTCTTTTACTATGAAGAATACCAAACAGGTCACTACCGCATCTACTTTGGGAACTGGTGGGATCGGCGGCGCTTTGGTGAACTGGACGTCTTAAATATCCGCTTTGCCTTTGATCAAGAAGAATACCAAAAACTGGCGCGCACCTTTGAACTAAGCAAGCAAAACAAGCGCTACAACAGTGATCGCATTGAACAGATCTCGAGTGAAAACGATCGTCTGCAAAAACTGATTGACAGTCGTCTGGAACGTGAACAAAAGCGGGCAGCCTTACAAGAGCAGCTCAAAGATGCCAGCTCACGCAGCGGTCTGTTTGAGTCCAACAAGAATCGTGAAGCACGTCAGGTAATCGTTGAACAGATCAGCAAGCTGGAAGATGAGGAACAAGAATCCCGTACGGCTGCGGACACGATCAAAGAAAATGAACGTGTCGTACTGGATCTTTCAAAAGAAAATACGATTCTAAGCTACGAGCAAAAGAGCATCATTGATACGTTTGGCACGTTTGAGGACTTCGAATTGGCCAACCGAAATCTGTATGCCAGCTATCTTAACAGCCTAGGCGGCAAAAAAGCGGGGGTGAGCGCAGATGAGCAGTAATCAAATGATCTCAACGGCAGCCGATCGCGTTCATTCACTCAGCGACTCGATTACCCAAGGCCTTGAAATCGGTCAGCGCTACGTTGCTTTACTCAATCAGCTGACTGAAACCAAGGATCCGGCTGAACTGCTTGATGCTACTGAAAAGCTGGAAGGACTCAGCCTGGAAAACGCTTTTGTCAAGTTTCCACAGCATTATCAGCTGGCTGACTACTATCTACTGCTAATGGCAAGCATGCTGGAATTGAATGGCGAAAACAGTCTGGAAATCGAAGAAAATGAGATTCACCACCAGTTATTGGCTAAGATTTCGCCAATGGAGGATCAAGAGCGCTTTACGTTTGAAATCGATCCGCATAACGGTGGGGCCTTCTTTGCCGAGCAGCATCATCATGAGCCGCTGTTTTATCTGAACCTCAAGCATCAGATTCTCAAGTTCAGCAACCGGGCGCTGGTTGACTTTTTCATCGTTCGCCAGACCCAAAAGTTCAGTGATCTGGATCTGCAGGCCGTTGTTTCGCCAATGATTAAGTTTGCCTTGCTGTTGGAAAAGCAGCTTAATTTCGTCATTGATCTGGGAATTTTGGAAACTGGCAACGGTGCCCGTTTCCGCCTGCAAAAACCAGATCTGCCATTGACGATTATCGACCGGCTGTTTGTCAAAACCACGGATACCGACTACATGCTGCTGAACCTGCCACAAAACAATGGTGCCGAGCTGCGACTGGATCAAAACGTACGACTGCAGCTGGCGTTTGATCCAGACGACTATGCTCAGGAATGGAGCTTCCGGGTTCTGGACAAAGAAGAGCGCGTCTCGTTCTTTGACGTCTTATTGCATTATCCGCTGGTACGGGAATGGTACTTGGACAACCGTGAGTTCTTAGCCGTTAGAACGGATGCGATGATCTTTGCCAACAATGCCGATCAGGATCATGTTGATGAGACGCTGACCATGACGACGCCGGATCAACCGGCTCAATCAGCAGAACAGACGGCTGAAAATTTAGAAAATCAAACGGAAGTAGAAAAGGAAGATTAGTTTGTTAGATATTACTAAGTTGCTGCATGAGTCAATTGAATTTGACTGGCAATTGGATGAGGATCATGATATTCAACTTGGTGCCGAAGCTCGCGTGCAAAACGTCTTTACTGCATTGGACGTTGAGCTGGCCGAGATTGCCAACGCTGCAGAATGGTTTAAAGTCTGGAAAGAGCACCTTGGCAAAAAATTGCCTGGCCGGACGCATCATCAGACCGTTCTGGAAGAATACGTGGACGCGCTGAACTTCTTTTTACTCTTCAGTGCCAAAAATCAATGGACGCATCTGATTGTTTTGGATGAGCAGATGCTTGCGCGCATTAAAAATGGCAAGCCTGCTGAAAAAGTCCCAGACTGGAATAAGGAATATCTGGCCATCAAAAACTTCTTGTATGGCAGTTATTTCAATCACCGTCAAGAAGATTTTCGCCATGCCTGGCACCTGTTTTTGAAGATGGGACTGGTTGATTTTGGCTTTACTGAAGACGAGATCATGGATGCCTATGAAGAAAAGCTGAAAATCAACATCCAGCGCCAAGAAGACAACTATTAAATATATTAGCCCTGCTAGTCGCTAAGTGCTCTGGGAGGGCTTTTTTATGACTAAAAAACGACATCCGCCATGGAGACGGATGCCGTTTTTGTTGATAAGGAAAGGCGATGCTTTGTGCCATTAGAATATTGACCTAGCAGCGGGGATTTTAAATTGCCAAAGATTTGACCAACTACAGATAAAGAAAGAATCAACGAAATGATAAAGAGCGGCAATGTTTTGTAATCCCGTCAAAAGCATTGTCTATATATTTCATTATTGTTACTTTTATTAAAAAATGCAATAGTTCTGTAACATAAATTTAATTCTTAATACTTTCTTAAACATTTTAGGAAAAATGCTGAACTAATGATCTACATATTTATCTTTCCAAGCTTATACAAAACATACAATCAATACCGTCTAGCCGTGCGTGTAAATTTCAAAAAAGGTAACAAAAAATTATAGATACAAATTGATAGGTTATATCAGTGCTAGACGAAAAATTAGTTAGAAGTACTGATATAACAGTATTTTGAGCATTAAATTCTAATAAAATCAACCAGAACTTTTTAAAAAAGGCATCTCTAACCTTAAAACCCCCTTATTAATGCCTCTGGGACACCAGTAGGACACCTGGGTGATTGAGAATACCTTGATATCTGTGCTTTCCGCGTTTCCAAAATGGGGCAAGTGGGAATCGAACCCACAACCTTTGGTTTAGAAGACCAATGCTCTATCCAGTTGAGCTATTGCCCCAGACCTAATCAAGTATATTATATTCCACGAAAATGTCAATAAGACAGTTGGTTAGACCATTGCCAAACCTTTTCTGTTGAAGTAGGTGTAATTTATTGACAAAGCGCTTACATCGTTTTAATCTAACGGTAGAACAAGTTTGTAGATCAGCTACATGTTTAACCTAAAGAGCTTTTTTTAGAATGGAGGCGTAGTGCCAATGACGGGCAGCAAGGTTGATCCTCGTGTAGTCAAGACCCGCAGTAGTCTCCGCAAGGCACTTGTTTATCTGATGAAGCATGAGAAGCTTGAAAACATCAGCGTCCAAAAGATTACTGAAACGGCGAACATTACTCGAGGCACATTTTATCTACATTATAAGGATAAGCGCGATTTTATCAAGTCAGCTATGAACGAGATTTTAGATGACTTATTCGCAAAGATTATGGTTGAGCGCCAGATTTCCACGTCTGGTGCCTCAATTCAGGTTCTTTCATTAAATGAGGCCTTTCAATGCATTGAAAACAGTGCCGAGGTCTTTGATGTATTGTTGAACAACGAACGCAATGATTTCTTCTATGGTCAGCTTTATGATCGACTTTGCCAGGAAATGACCAAGTATGCTAAACAGCTTGGTACTGAGTTTGATGATTTTGACGTTCCAATCAAAATGCAGGTATCGTTTTTGGCATCCGCTGTTTTGGGCGTCATCAAAAGCTGGCTGCAAGATGGCATGATCTACACGCCACGCTATATGACGCAGAGCATGGTTAAGATGCTGCAGCAATTTAGCGGTGAGGGAATGCTGTTAACCTCGTTTTTTGATAGCAAGGTTAAATCAGCACTAGAAATCTAATAAGTTTGATAGTTAAATTCTCGCTTTAATGGGGCGGGGATTTTTATTTTTCTAAGCATCAAGATTTTGCACACCGCGCTGACTTTTGGAAGTAATTAGGTCCATTGCAGCGAACGAATCTAGTATCTAGAATTTACCTATCAAGATCAGTACGGAAAATTTTATCTAAATCTGTGTTTAATGTTGACGATCGGCCGAGATTTTGATACCATATGAACGTTGTATTTGTGAACCAACAACTACAACCGCACGCAACCGAGTTTTAAAAGCTTCGGCTGCTCGGCCGGCGAGTCTTAGAAATTAAGGAGGTGCACAAACTGATGTACGCAATTATCGTTACTGGCGGCAAGCAATACAAGGTAGAAGCAGGTCAAGCTATCTACGTTGAAAAGCTGGACGCAAAAGAAGGCGACAAGGTAACTTTTGACAAGGTTATCTTCGTAGGCGGCGACGACGTTAAGGTCGGCACGCCATTTGTTGACGGTGCTTCTGTTGAAGGTACTGTTGACAAGCAAGGCAAGGAAAAGAAGGTTGTTACCTTTAAGTACAAGCCAAAGAAGCACACCCACACCAAGAAGGGTCACCGTCAACCATACACTAAGGTTACGATTGACACGATCAACGCTTAATGGGGTGATTCAATGATTCGCGCGGTTTTTCATACCAATCAGGATCATGGAATAGCTTCGTTTGAGATGACTGGGCATGCCGATCATGGCGATTATGGTCAAGACATTGTCTGTGCTGCGGTTTCTGCTTTGGCAATCGCTACGGTCAATGGATTGGAAAGAGTCGTCAGGCGGTCTGCCACGATTACGGCCGACCATGCTAACGGCGGTTTGCTTAAAGTCAGCTCAATTGATCCGGGACACGATTCCCAGATTTTAATGCAGACGTTCTTGGAAGCGATGCTTGATATTCAAGAACAGTATGCAGAAAATATTGTCATTAAAATGTCTTAAAAACAAATTTTAAGCTGGAGGTGAAAACTATGATTATGGATCTTCAATTCTTCTCCCACCACAAAGGGGGCGGTTCGACTGCCAACGGTCGTAACTCTGCTGGTCGTCGTCTGGGAACTAAGGCTGCTGACGGTTCTGTCGTAACGGCCGGTTCTATCATCTACCGTCAACGTGGTACTCACATTCACCCAGGTGAAAACGTGGGCCGCGGTGGTGACGACACTTTGTTTGCTAAGATCGATGGCGTTGTTAAGTTCGAACGCATGGGTCGCAACAACCGCAAAGTTTCGGTTTACCCAGTTGCCGAATAATAAATTAAAGTCCAGTCCGACTGATGTGCTTGCATGTCATCGAACTGGACTTTTCTTTTGGCGTTTTGCTAAAGGGGGGAGAAAACATGAACAATTTGTTTGCCAATGGCACGCCGCAGCAGATTCCCGAAGTCTTGACCAATCGGGATCATCGGGTGGCCTTGCAGAATCAATTGACAAAATCACATCCTGACCAGACCGTGATTGCCGCTAAGCTTAATATTCCCGGACCAATCAAGAATAACGAGACGATCAAGAACTTCTTTGTGACCAAGCTGACGATTTTTGAAAAGCAGCTGCAGGCTCAGTATGATTTTAAAATGGTTGAGCAATGGCTGGACGAATCAACCGGACCTGAACGCTTTTATTTGGTTGATGGTCCAGCTGAGCAGGTTAAGCAGCTGACGACCGCATTTGAAGAAGCTGATGCCTCAAATCGACTGTTTGATCTGGACGTTTTGAGTCGTCAAGCTGGACAGACGGTTTCAATGTCACGGACCGAGCTGGGGCTGCCTAAACGGACGTGCTTGATCTGTGGGCGACCAGCCAAGGAATGTGCACGTTCGCGGCGTCATACGGTTGCAGAACTGCAGGATCGGGTGGCTGAGCTGATTGAAAACAGTTGAACGTTGGGAAAAATCGAATAAGGAAGCTGCTAAACGGATACTAAATGATTGTTATTTGAGGCGTTTAGCAACAACTGCAAAATAAAGAGATTGAGAAAAAACTCCGCAAGAATGGCTAGGTCGGTCAAATGCTGATTTATCAGCATTTGAGCTGCCAGCCAGCTACTGCGCTGAGGCATTATTATCCAGAAAACAATAAAGAGGTTGGGTTAATTCCCAGCCTCTTTTGATTGATTAGATTTTAGTAGTCAAACAGCTCAGTTGACAAGTAGCGGTCACCGCCATCAGGAGCAACGGTTACGACTTTCTTGCCCTTGCCAAGCTTCTTAGCCAGTTCAATCGCACCATAGATGTTGGCCCCGGCTGAGATACCCGGCAAAAAGCCTTCCAGATGACCGACTTCTTGAGCGGTCTTGATAGCATCGTCGCTGGTAACTTCGATAATACCATCATAAACGTCTTGGTCCAGCGTCTTTGGAATAAAGCCGGCACTGATACCTTGGATCTTATGCTTACCGGCTTTGCCTTCCTTGAGCACTGGAGATTCAGCTGGTTCAAGTGCATAGACTTTGATGCTTGGATCAGCTTGCTTCAAGGCATGACCAATCCCACTCAAAGTACCGCCAGTACCAACACCGGCAACGAAGGCATCTGGCAGATTATCCTTGCCGAAAGCATCGATGATTTCTTGGCCGGTCGTAGCTTCGTGGATGGCTGGGTTGGCTGGGTTTTCAAACTGCATTGGCATAAAGTAGCCTTTAGCGTCAACCAGTTCTTGGGCCTTGGCAATTGAGCCTTTCATCCCTTCGGCACCAGGCGTCAGAATCAATTCAGCCCCGTAGCCCTGCATCAGCTTGCGTCGTTCAACGCTCATCGTTTCTGGCATTACGATAATCAGGTGGTAGCCCTTGGCGGCTGCTACGCTGGCCAGCCCAATCCCAGTGTTGCCTGAGGTTGGTTCGATAATAGTGTCGCCAGGCTTAAGCTGGCCTTCTTGTTCAGCCTTTTCAATCATGGCCAGGGCAATCCGGTCTTTGATGGAGCCGGCTGGGTTGAAGAACTCAAGCTTTACGTAAACATCAGCCGCGTCTTCTGGCACGATACGGTTAAGCTTTAACAGTGGGGTGTTGCCAACCAGTTGGTCGATTGAAGTGTAGATTTTTGACATAAGGTATTCTCCTTTTTATGCAATCAATGCGAGTTGTGAATAGTCAGCCGCTTTTTGCAGCCAGTTTCTAAAATACAGCTGCTGAACCTGTTCCCATTTGAATTGGGGATCAGCCAGCGTTTTGATGTCTTTAAAATAGTTCTTGGGTAATGCATAGTGACGATCGGGATGGGCAGCCGTTTCCCGTTGATATTCGGCTAAGAGAGCCCTGCGATCGTATTCAAGGTGGGCAAACAGAAAGTCTTGATTGTCGCTGCCGCTTAAAGCGAGCAGATAGTCGTCAACGGACATAGCGTTGATCGTCAGTTCAGATGATTGCCGAATCTGATTATGATCCAGTTCGGCATAGCGGGCGTGGGGAGCCGGAAATGGCATGGTCAAGCCATTTAATACGGGAGTCTCAACCAACACCTCGTTGTCAAAAACGCCGAAGTACTTTTTGGTTAATTGCCGCTTTTCAATACCATACAAATAGTTGGCGGCAGCCATGGCACCCCAGCAGATGTATAGCTGCGGAATGTTAAATTCGACCAGCGTATCGATCAGGCGCGTGATCTCATCATAATATTCGACCTGCTCAAATGGCATTTGTTCGATTGGGGCACCCGTGATGATGAATCCTTGCAGCTGGCTTGCCTTGTTAAGATCCAGTGGTTCAGAAATGTTTTGAACCAGTGCTGGGACCTCGCGATTGCGATAATGATCAACAGGATAGAAAAAGGTAAGTTCAACCGTTGGATCAAGAGCCTTAAAAATTGATGTGAAACGCTGCTGAGTAGCAACTTTATCGTGCATCAGATTTAAGATGCCGATTTTTAGATGCTGATCTAACATCAGGTACTCCTTTCTTAACGATTGCCATAGTTAAACAATCAGACTTTCACCGGTGAGTTTGTCGATGATTCAAAGTGCGATATACAAAAAGCCCCGCTGACCAACTGACAGGTCTGCGGGGCTTTGCTATCGAATGGATCGATAGGGCTGTTTAGATTAAACTCAAACAAGCCTTTTCCGCAGAGAGAAAAAGGCAGCAACAAGTCATGTTCTTAGCAAAATCAAACTTGATCATGATGCACTTCTCCTTTCTGCTTTTTCAACGCATCTTTAAAACATGCCTTTATTCTACACGAGTTCTTACAAAAAGCAAGTGAAATAATTGCAAAACGAATTTTGATCAACCGTGCCTAACCGCGCCAGCCCGCAATATCATGCGGCTCAAAATCATAGCTGAGCTTTTTTTGATAGGCAGCTTCATAAGCGGCTTTTTTCTGGGCGTAGTCTTTTTCCATCATCATCTTGGCATTTTCATTAACCGAAAGCTTGGAATCAGGCCAAATCAATGGCAAAACGTGCAGACGATACTTAGTCTGATAAAATTCATCGTTGTTTTTTTCTGGTTTGGGCTGATCAATGATTTCCGTAAAACAAGAGATGATCGGTACGTTGGCCTTGGCAGCGTAATAGTAGGCACCACGCTTGACGGGCCGCGGCTTGCGATAGTTGAACCACATTTCCTGTTCAGGATAGATCAAAACCCAGTGCCCTTTTTGAACCTGCTGCTCAAGTTTTTTTGGCAGCGTACGACCCAAATAGCCAACGTTTTTGGTCAGTGGCAAAACATCGAGGTGATTCATCAAAAAGCCGATCAGACCATCCATTTTCAAGTTGGTTTCTTGAATTACGATGAACAGCCGACGATGATTCTTCTGAGCAAGCTTGCGAATGACAGTGTTGTCCAACTGATTGAAATGGTTGCTGGTGATTACGGCACCTTGCGTGGGCTTTAACGATTTCAGATTTTCCAATCCACAGAACGTGGTATTGAGATTGAACCAATCTGTGATGCCACGCATTGTGGTCCGAGCAATCAAACTATCGAATCTTGCGCGCCAGTGATTTTGATTTTGCCAAAACTGATTGACGATCGCCATGCTTTCTTCAGATGAGGTCTGTGGGTCATCGATTTCGACCTTTTCGTTAAAAAGTCCTTTTTGCGCATGGTCGGCGATGTTTTTAATGACCTGATCGCGATGTTCGCCGATAATCATGACAGCCGTACCTGCTTTCCTTGCTCTTGCAGTTTTTTAAACGTTACGGGATTATCAGGCAGCTCATCGGCATGATTAAGCATGCTCATCAGTTTTTGCCGATCCAGCTGCTGTTGAGCAATCGTATAGTCAGTTCGGACGTCTTTTAGCTGCTGAGCATAAGGCGTTTTTTTAGCCGCTTGCCAGAAGTATTCATCATACATAACGTGATCAAAATGCCAAGGTTTGAAAAACAGGTTATAGTGAATCAGCTTAGGATCTTTGACGCGTTCATCAGCAAACTCTTCATCTTTTGGCATGGCATTCCATTTTTCATCCAGATAGGTGATGCGACCATTGCACATGACGTTTAGGTAGTCTTGATCGGGGGCAATGCAGTCAACATGGTATCTTTGCAGCAGATTTAAAAAGTGGCGGGTAAATTCATCTTTGCGCAACTGACTGAAATTCATCAATAAGACACCAGAATTGAGGTATTGTTTGGCGGGAACGCCGACCGCTTCTTTAATGTAAAGCTGCATTGGGCCAACGTGCTCAACGGAATGATCTGGTGCCGCACCAATCAGATTATTGCCAAGCTCAATTGCAAACATGTCGGCTGGATCGCCATTCCAGACCGTATCGCTATCGACATAGATGGCCTTGTCGTATTGAGGGAAAAGATCGGCTAAAAATAAGCGGTAAAAAATGCTGGGCGTAAAAAAGTCGGCCCGCAGGTAGTTTTCTTTGCGATTTTGGATGGCATTGAGTGCTTCATCATTGATCTCATAAAAAATAAGCTCAAGATTGTCACTGGCCAGGCTTTGCAGATTTTGCCGCGTCACCGGCGTCAGTCCCTGATGCACGATGATAACCTGATAGTGCTGCTCAGGCGAGATATGATCACGCAGCGACTGAATCGCTACAGCCGCATAGGGGGCAAAGTCATTGCTGATGGTATAAAAAATTGGAATTGGCTGCGTCATATTAACCTTCCTTATAGTTCGGACTTCAGTTGACGATACTCTTCCAGAAGACCGTCATATTCATGCAAGCGCAGATCTTTGTGAACGTTGTTGATCTGCCATGGCTTGACGGTCAGAATGTGAAACCAGGGGAAGAAGCGAAAACTGGTGGTAAAGTGTTGAAATACAGTGTCGTGATGGAGTCGGCGCTGATCATTGAAACGTCGTGGTGCAATCTTTTTGGCATGTGAGAGTCGATTGATTGCAGCCTGGTCGGGCATAAACATATGGCGGGTGGTGATCATGTGGCGTGCTTTGACGAATAAATTGGTACGCTTGATTTCAGGCAGGTTCAAAAGCAAAATGCCTGAGTTGATATAATCGGCCATGCGCATTTGATGGTGGAAGAACCATTTCCCATAATGATCCAGTACGCCAACGACCTGGACACCGGTCAGATCTTGATGGTAAAAGTCATCAAATGATTCACGGCAGATTACGTCGTTGTCTAAATAAAGCAGGCGATCCGGCATGTTAGGAATCAGATCGACATACAGTCGTAGCATTGAATAAGGCGTAAAGCGCGAGTTCATGTTGGCCAAGGGCTGTGATTTGTTGAACAGCTCGGTACAATCGATTAAATGAAGTGAATTTTTGGGATTATACGATTGGAGCTGCTGGGTCAAAAGATTGGCGGCTTTTTTGCTGAAAGGCTCATACTGCAACGACTTGGTGGCCGTCTTCATCGTTAGAACGTAAATGTTTAGCGGTTCTTTAACATGATGGAGCAAAGACAGCGTAACGATCAAAACGCCATCTTCAGCGCGGTGATCGCCGCAAAACAGGATATTCACGGTTTCATCTTCTTTCTTGAATATATTTGATGGCCTCATAATTGCTAAGGCGGGCCCGGCTTAGCATGGCAGCTTGAATTTGATTATGCAGCCAGGACTGCTGTTTTTTTAGTGACAGATTCTGATCGGGAATAAACGGTCCATCGATAAAAACGGTCAGACGTGGCTTTTTTCCCCAGCGCGGCTTTTGATAGGTCGTCGTCATGGCAAATGCTGGCCGCTGATTTTTAATCGGAAACCGAAAACTGGTATCGGGAAAGGGTCGAATCTCAGTATAGTTGGGCCAGACGTGAGCTTCAGGATAGATAAAGACGTGACCTTGGTGCCGACTGATGGTCTGTACGGCTTTTAAGAGCTGTGCGGTTTGATGAAGCGAATTGCCCACTGGCAAGGCCCCACCATAGGAAAGCAATGGGCCGATTATGGGGATGCCCCAGTTGGCCGGTGCCGCCAAGGCATAAAAGTGCTGTGCCTGGCCGATTAAAAAGGGCATAAAGACGTCGTTAACCGGCTGCGTATGGTTGCCATAAACAAAATATCCCTGATTTTGATATGGCTGCAGCTTTGCTTGCCCCACGATCTTGGCTCTGCGCCAGCCATAAGTATATAGATAGGCGAATGCCTTGGCGCCACCACGAATCATCCATGACCAGCAGCGCTCAGCCGGCTTAGTGCGCAGCCAGCGAAAGTCATCTTGCAGTTGAAAGTCTTGATGAGCGCTTTGTACTACGTCATCAGTTGGTTCGGTATAATAAATTGTTTTTACCATACTTCTCACCTTCTATAATTACGGTAGCCAATTTAAACTTAACATAAGCTTAATCTAATGAAACATTATACTCAAAAAGAAAGTGCAAGTAAATACTTGCAATAATGTGCTAAAATGATAAAAAACAAAAAGGGGGCTAAAACGTGAAGGATAAAGCAGCGACTGACGACAAGATTATGGATGCCTTTGCCGTTTTGGTCAACGAGCAAGGCTACAGCGCAACGACAACCAGTCAGCTGGCCAAAAAAGCGGGCGTCAATGAAAGTACGATTTTCCGCCACTTTGGTGATAAGATGGGGTTGGCTAATGAGCTGGTCAAAAGGTATCGCAGCCTGATTGTTGAATTGATGGATGATTTTGTGCCAACTTGGGAGCTTGAAGATGATCTGATTGAGTTTTCCAAACGCTTTCGCCAGCAGTGGCCGCGCCAAAACGTGATGCTGGTTATGTTTAATACCACTAAAGATCCTAAACAAAAACAGCAGCTGCGGGGGATGATTGAAAAAATCCGTAATTATGGCGTGGAGATGATTATTGACTATTTCCAAAAAATGCAGCAAGCCGAAAAAATTCGCGATGATATTGATTATCGACAATTAGCCTTGAATTTTGTCTGGCTTAACGTCGGTCAATTTTGGAGCAGCCGGTTTTGGGATGGTAACCAACGAATCTCGGATACTGAATTTTATGAGCTTTCGGTGCGGCCGTTTGCAGATCTGCTGACCAGACGGGGTGTTTTTGACGAGCATCCGCAAAATTGATTAATAATGACAAGCAAAAACTGAAAGGAACGATTAGACATGGCTTCTCGAATTGAACGGCTGCGCAAGCGGTTTGACGCTTTATACATTGATGCTTTTTTGGTAACCAATGAGGCAAACATTTTTTACCTGACGGGATTTGATTTGACCCAAGGTGATGGCGAGCTTTTGATTACCAAAGACGCCGCGATTTTGATCACAGACGATCGCTATGCTACCGAGCTGGAAGGATTTGAAAGCGATGAGGTCGTGGGCATGATCACGCGCGATTACTGGGGAGCTTTAAACCAGATTTGCCAAGGCATGGAAATTGAAGTCGTTGGCTTTGAAAATACGATTGACTATCGGATCTATGACGTCTTAGACGAAATTATGGAAGCCGATATCGTGCCTTTTGATGGTCTGATCGAATCCATGCGGGCAGTCAAGGATCCCGATGAAATTAAAAAAATCCGCATGGTAGCTCAATTACAGTCAGCTGGTTATGAATACGTCTTGAATTTTATTGAGCCAGGGATGACAGAGCGACAAGTAGCCAATCGCTTGGATTTTTGGATGAAAGAACACGGTGCGCAGGCCGCCTCGTTTCCAACGATTTGTGCCAGTGGTGCCAATGCTGCCATGCCGCATGCTACGGCCAGTGACAAGGTGATTGCAAACGGTGATATCGTGACGCTGGATTTTGGCTACTTTGTGGAAGGCTATACGGCTGACATGACGCGGACGTTTGGGATCGGCGACATCGATCCGGAACTAAAGGACGTCTATAAGATCGTCAATGAGGCCCGGCAAGCTGTGATTGATGCGGCTAAAGTTGGTATTCATGGTGATCAATTGGATGCAGCGGGACGGCAGATTATCGAAAACGCCGGTTATGGCGATGAGTTCAATCATGGCATGGGCCACGGCATCGGCCTAAGCGTCCACGAGCTGCCAGCCAGCTATGGTCCCAATGCCAGTGACGTCGTTTTGCAAAACAATCAGGTCATTACCGTTGAACCTGGTATCTATATTCCAGAAATTGGTGGCGTCCGAATTGAAGACGATATTTTGGTAACGCATGGCGGCGTTGAGATTTTGACCACGGCCCCAACTGAATTGGAAATCGTTAAGCTGTAATGATGACCGAATCAGCTTCAAACGACCTGAGCTGCCTTTACCAAGCCATCGATCAAAAAGGCAGGCGGGCCATTTTAAAAAACGAATTTACCGATCCTTATTTGAATCATGAACAGCCAGATCATCGGCGGGGCTTGACGCTGCTTGCCTACTTGCCGATTCATGTCGGTCGCAATATTGGCTATGCTCAGCAAAAACTGCACCTTGCCAATCCCAATCTTTATTACTATCCATTAAAAGATCTGCATCTAACCGTTTTGGATCTGATTGGCGCTTATGATGACTTTTCTATTTCGCCCCATGACCTGGCTGCCTATCAAAAAGCGCTTCAAAACTTAATGGCAAAATCAAAGCCATTTGATGTGACGCTCAAGGGATTGATTGCCAGTCCAGCTGGCATCTTGGCTACGGGATATTATTCTGATGAATTGACCATGCTGCGTCAGAATTTGCGCCATCAGTTAACCGATAAGCTGCCAGTTGCTGAACGTTATCCAACTTGTTCTGGTCACGTGACGATTGCCAGATTCAAAGCGCCGCTAAAAGCTCCGCCGGCGTTGTTGGCTGATCTAATGTCCATGCAGCAGCTGCAGTTTGGCACCTTCACAGTCGATCGGCTAGACTTGGTTATTCACGATTGGTACAATCATGATGTAAAAAAGATTGCCGAATATGCACTGATGCGCTAGGCTGGCATGGTTGCCAATTTTAGCAGAATAGTGCATAATTAAAAAGATGTCTTAATGACGAAAAAAACTGGAGGGCTGACAAATGGCAGAAGATTCCAACATTATCTTAAACAGCGAAGATCAATCGTTGGGTACGATTCAAATCGCGCCACGGGTCTTAGAAATCATTGCAGGGATTGCTGCTGGTCAAATTGAAGGCGTTTCACGCATGCATGGCTCAATTGCCAACAGCGTCAGTGAATTGCTGGGGCGTTCTGACCATCGTCGTGGCGTTAAGCTTTCCAACAGTGATGACGAACTGTCGATTGATGTCGACGTCTACTTGGAATACGGAGTTTCGGTTCCTAAAGTGGCCGCCGAGATCCAAGACAAAATCAAGCAGCAGGTTACGCTGATGACTGATCTGGACGTTAAGGAAGTCAACGTTCACGTACAGGGCGTTATCACTGAAAAAGAAGAGCAGCAGGTTGACCCCAACGATATTTTTGGGGAACACGAAAACAAAGATGGTGAAGAATAGTGGAAATTAGTCGTCACGCGATCCGTGAATGTGCCTTTCAAACGCTTTTTGCATTGGCTTCGGATCCTGAAATCGATCGGGAGGCAATCTACACCGAACGTCTGGGCCTTGAGCCGGATCAAGAGGTGCCAGCCTACTTGCCAGAGCTGGTGGATGGCGTTTTGGCCCATCAAGACGAACTGGATGCCCAGATCGAATCCAAGCTGGCACCGGGCTGGACTTTGGAGCGTCTGGCACGGCCTGATTTGGTGATTTTGCGCTTGGCATTATACGAGCTGGAATATACCAAGGTGCCAAATGCCGTTGCGATCAACGAAGCCTTAAGACTGGCACATGACTTTAGTGATGAAAAGTCATACCGCTTTATCAACGGTGTCTTGGGCAGCATTGAAAGCGAACAAAACTAATTAAACAGAGTGCGCGAAAATGGCTAGGTTGATCAAACGCTGATCTATCAGTATTTGAACGGCCAGCCAATTCCTGTGCTCAGGCATGGTTATCTATAAAATTGCTAAGAGGCTGAGTTAATTCCCAGCTTCTTTTTTTGTTGCGCGAATGATGATAAAATATAAACATATGCAATTTTTATGCAGTCTGATAAGGGGTGAAGCACGTGGCCACATTGATTGACGGCCGAGCATTGGCTAAAGAAGTCAACGCTCATACCAAGCAACGTATTGAAAAATTGAAAGAAAATGGCATTACGCCAGGGATTGCCACGATTTTGGTTGGTGATGATCCAGCCAGCCAGATTTATACGCGCAGCAAGGAGAAAAAGGCGCACAGCATGGGAATGAAATCGGTTCGTGAACACTTGCCGGCTTCAACCAGTCAGGCTGAGTTGGTGCAGGCAGTCGAACACCTCAACAGTGATCCATCGATTCATGCCATTCTGGTTCAAGAACCGCTGCCTAATCATCTTGATGATACGGCGATCGTCAATCTGATTGACCCACTTAAAGACGTTGACGGCTTTCATCCAATCAATGTCGGCAAGCTTTACAACAACGTTCAAGGAAACTATCCGGTTGCCTGTACGCCACGCGGTATCATGACGATGTTGCGCCATTATCATGTGCCATTGGCTAGCCAAGACGTTGTTATCGTTGGCCGCAGCACGCTGGTCAGTCGGCCGCTGCAGGCGCTTTTGATCAATGAGGATGCTACGGTCACCATTACAGGCCGTCGTACCAAGGATCTGGCTAAGCGGACGCGCGAGGCTGACATTTTGGTTGTGGCCGCCGGTGTACCAAATCTGATCAAAGCCGATGCCGTTAAACCGGGAGCTACGGTGATCGATGTTGGTATCAATCGACTGGAAGACGGAACGATTGCCGGTGACGTTGACTTTGAATCGGTCAAAGAAGTTGCCGGTATGATCACTCCGGTTCCAGGTGGGGTTGGGACGATGACGATTGCTTCTTTGATGGAACAGACGGTTGATCTGGCAGAATGGAGCGCTGAAATTAATGGATAAAAAGGATTGCCTGACGGTTAATCAACTGACTCGCTACATCAAACGCAAATTTGATTTTGATCCTTATCTGCAGAGAAATCTCTGGATCGTTGGTAAGCTGACCAACTTTAAAAAAAGGGCCCGTCACCAGTACTTTTCGCTCAAAGACGACTCGGCTCCTGAAGATCGCCGGGCCGTCATTGATGCCGTAATGTTTAGCAGCGACTGGAAAAACGTTGACTTTACCCCAGAAAATGGGATGGAGGTTATTTTAGGCGGGAAGGTAACGGTTTATGAACAAAACGGCCGGTATCAGTTTTATGTCAATCGAATGCTGCCGGTTGGAATCAGCGCTGCCCAGTTAGCCTTTCAAGAAACCTATAAAAAACTGAAGGCCAGCGGGGCGTTTGCCCATGCGCAAGACCCGCGCCCGCTCAATCCATTTCCTAAGCGAATCGCAATCGTTACCAGCAATGATGGGGCCGTCAAGCACGATATGATCACGCGGATTCGCAATAACAATCCGTTGGTACAGGTCGTCTTTTACCCTACGCAAGTGCAAGGTGAGCGCGCGGCTGAGGACTTGGCCCGTCAGATTCAGCGAGTTGGGATCAATGGCACGTTTGACACGCTGATTGTGGCCCGTGGTGGTGGCTCCGAAGAAGATCTGATGCCTTTTAACTCTGAAATTGTCGCTCGTGCCGTGGCTGCCAGTCCAATTCCGGTTATTTCTGGGGTTGGTCATGAAACCGATACGACCATCTGCGACCTGGCTGCCGACTATCGGGCCCAGGTACCTGGTTTGGCGGCTGAAATGGCTACGCCGCTGCATTTAATGGATCTTTTGGCTGATCTGCAAAGTGCCCGCACACAGCTGGTCAATACGATCCAAAATCGATTGCAGCAGGCTAAACAACAGCTTCAGGTCCTAACCAGCAGCTATGTTTTTGCTCAGCCGGCACGATTGTACGAGAGTGAGCAGCAACATGTTGATCAATTAACCGAAAAGCTGCAGCAGTCTATGCAGTGGCGCCTTTCCCAAACCAGACACGATTGGCAGCGAGCCTTGGATGGCCTTTTGCTCAATGCCCCGGCTAATCGTCTCCAGCATAATCAACAGGCGCTTACCCAGCTGCAGCAGGCAATGATTCATGCCATGGATCGTCGCCTGCTGCATGAAAGCGACCGGTTCAAAAGCATGCTGAGCCAGCTGGATTCGCTGAGTCCGCTAAAGGTTATGGCACGTGGCTACAGTTATGTCACCAAAGAAGACAAGGTCGTTGCCAGTACCAGGCAGCTTAAAAAAGATGAGTCAGTCGTCTTGCATTTTGCGGATGGCGCGGCTGAAGCAGTAATCAAGAAAATCAATAAGAGGTAAAAAATGGCAAAACAACCCAGCTTTGAAGAACAGATGAGTCAGCTGCAGCAGATCGTAAGTGAGCTGCAACAAGGCAATCTGTCTTTGGAAGAATCACTGAATGAATTCAAAACCGGTATGGAACTGGCCAATGGTCTGCAAAAACAGCTGCAAAACGCTGAAGCCACCGTTGCGCATCTAATGAAAGACGATGGCAAAGAAGTCGAAGATCCAACCGACAGCCGTACTGACGATGGCTCTGGTCACCAAGGATATCGCTCGCAATTTAGCGGTCAAGGCTTTGAAGATGGCCAAGACGACAACGTTGATCTTTTTTAGCCTGAATTTAATGAAAGGGATGAGCAGATGGCCAGTACGCTAAGTGAACTTAAAACGCAAATCGATGACTATTTGGATCGAGCATTGCCACAAGATATTGATCAGCCAACTTTAAGCAAGTCAATGTGCTACTCGGTAACGGCAGGCGGCAAGCGCTTGCGACCGGCACTGACATTGGCAACGGTTGAGATGCTGGGCGGTAGGATTGATGAAAGTACGCTACGGGCTGCTTGTGCCTTGGAACTTTTGCATACCTACTCTTTGATTCATGATGATCTGCCCGCTATGGACAACGATGATCTGCGTCGCGGTGAGCCGACCAACCATGTTAAATTTGGTGCAGGCATGGCAACACTGGCAGGTGATGGCCTGTTGACGCTGGCTTTTCAGTGGCTGACTGATAACGAATTGCCAATTGAAGTGCAGGCAAGGTTGACCCTGGCTTTGGCCAAGGCAGCTGGTCCCAGTGGCATGGTTGCCGGCCAGGCGCGCGATATTGAAGGTGAGGGCAAGCATTTGAAGCTGGCGGAGCTGCAGTATCTGCACCGGCAAAAAACCGGGGCGCTGCTTAAATATGCCGTGCAAGCGGGCGGTATTATCACTAAGCAGCCGGCAGCAGTTATTGAGCTTTTGGGATCGTTTGGCGCGCAGTTTGGTCTGGCCTTTCAGATCTATGATGACATCATGGACGTAGTGGCCACGCCAGAGCAGATGGGCAAGGCTACTCACAAGGATGCTACCGAGCACAAAAATACCTATCCGGGGCTCTTGGGATTGGACGGTGCCAAAGAACAGCTGCAAAAAGCCCTTGATCAAGCAATTGAGGATCAAGATCGGCTGGCTAAATTGACTGGGAGATCAATGGATAGCTTTGATCAATTTTTGGCATATTTTAAACTATAGGACGAGATTATGATTGAAAAAGAACGCGTTGATATTTTACTAGTCAAACAAGGGTTGTTTGATTCTAGAGAACAGGCTAAGCGTGCCGTGATGGCCGGTGAGATTCTAGGCAAGAACAATGAGCGCCTTGATAAGCCGGGCCAAAAGATTCCGGTCACCACGACGCTGCATATGAAAGGCAAGAAGATGCCATACGTTAGCCGAGGCGGTCTCAAATTAGCCAAGGCACTCAAGTCGTTTGATATTTCGGTTAAGGATAAGGTTGTATTGGACATTGGCAGCTCAACCGGCGGCTTTACCGATGTGATGTTGCAAAATGGTGCTAAGCTCAGCTATGCCTTAGACGTTGGAACCAATCAATTGGTTTGGCAGCTGCGTGATGATCCGCGGGTTGTGGTCATGGAGCAGACCAACTTTCGCTACAGCAAGCTGGCCGATTTTACGCACGGTCAGCCGGAATTTGCCTCAATTGACGTATCGTTTATCTCATTGAGTCTGATTTTGCCGCCATTGGCCAAAATTCTAAAGATGGGCGGCTCAGTTGTGGCCTTGATTAAGCCGCAGTTTGAAGCCGGTAAGGAACACGTCGGCAAGCATGGTATTGTTCGTGATCGCAAGGTGCATGAAGAAGTCCTGCAGCATGTGTTGGAATTTGCGACTGCTGATCATTTCGACGTTTTAGGTCTTGACTTTTCACCAATCAAAGGTGGTCAAGGCAATATCGAATTTTTGGCCCACTTGAAACTGGTTGATCGAAAAGGCCAAATTGCACCAGAAGTCAAGATTGACCAGACGATTGACGCGGCCTATGCGGAACTGAACAAGCAGGATTAGTTTTGGAGGTTTTGTCTAATGAAGAAATCAGAACGTCAGCGACACATTCAAGAGATTATTTCCAATCAATACGTTGAGCGTCAAGAAGACCTCGTTAAGCTACTGGCCAAATCCGGTATTCGGGTGACGCAAGCTACGATTTCACGTGATATTAAAGACATGCAGCTGCTCAAGGTGCCAAGCGTAGGTGGCGGCTATCACTACAGTTTGCCGGCTCGGCGCCAAGACAACAAAGAAGAGCGCCTGGCCAACGTGATGGGTAACGAATTGCAGGAAATGAAGCGCAGCGATCGGTTCGTGTCCTTAACGATGCGGCCAGGTAACGGTCCGGTTGCTGCCATGCTGATCAATCAAATGAAGTATCCAACAGTGTTTACGGCAATTGGCGATGATGCCACGGTTTTGATCGTCTGCCATTCTGCCGGAGCTGCCGTTGAATTTGAGCGAACACTGCAGGCATTGCGCTAAAGTCAGGTGATGCTATGCTACAGGAACTGACAATCGATAATTTGGCGATTATTGAGCACCTTATGCTGGACTTCAGCGATCAGATGACGGTTCTGACTGGTGAGACCGGAGCCGGCAAGTCCATTATCATTGATGCCGTGGGGTTGTTAGCGGGTAATCGCGGCTCTCAGGAGTTTATTCGTCATGGCGAAGAAAAGCTGCATCTGCAAGGCCAGTTTACGCTGCCAAATGATCCGCGCTTTTTTGAGCTGTTAGAGGAACTGGGAATCGAGCACGAGGATGGCACGCTGATTATTTCCCGCGAGATTCATCGTAACGGCCGCAACGTGATTCGCGTTAATGGCTCCTTAATCAATACTGCTACGCTGCGTAAAATCGGCGCGCATCTGGTTGATATTCAAGGGCAAAACGATCATCAGCAACTAATGCAGCCGGAAAACCATTTGCACATGCTAGATCAGTTTGCGGCCGCTCAGGTTAAGCCGCTGTTGTCTAAATATCAAGAAGCTTACCAGCACTATGCTAAGCTAAAGGCAACACTGAGTCGTAAACAGGCTGACTCGCAGCAATGGGCACAGCGTTTGGACATGCTGCGCTACCAGGTTAAAGAGATCAGTGATGCCAATCTGCACGCCAATGAAGAAGATGAGCTGACCAGCGAACGCGATCGCCTGGAGCATTTTCAACAGATCAACAATGCCCTGCAGTTGGTCGTTGGTGTCTTAAATGAAGGTGAGGCACCGGTCCTTGATCAGGTTGCTCAGGCAATGAATGAGGTTCAAGAAATCGCGCCGTTTGATGCGGCCTATGATGAGTTGAGCAAGTCGCTGGGGGATGCCTACTATTCGCTTCAAGACGCTGCCAATGCTGCCAGTCGTCAGTTAGATATGCTCGAATTTGATGATGGCCGTCTGGAACAGATCAATGAAAGATTGACCATCATTGGTGACCTGGAACGTAAGTATGGCGATAAGGTTGAAGATGTCTTGGCATACTATGAAAAGATTCATAAGGAACTATCGACGATGGAGCAGACCGCTGATTCAGACGATGAGCTCAAGCAGCAGCTGGCCGCGGTGACTGGCGAGCTGCAGAAATTGGGCAGTGAATTGAGTCAGGTCCGTCAAAAAGCTGCCCATCAGTTAAACGGTCAGGTACATCAACAGTTAAAAGAACTTTACATGGATAAGGCTGTTTTTGAGGTGAAGTTCCATCAAAACGATTCAATGACCTTCTACCCAGATGGCATTGACAACGTTGAGTTCTATATTCAAACCAACCCTGGTGAAAGCATGGGGCCATTAGTCAAGATTGCCTCTGGTGGAGAGCTTTCGCGGGTCATGCTGGCATTGAAGACGATCTTTGCTCAGCATGAAGGCGTCACCTCGATTATTTTTGACGAGGTCGATACCGGGGTCAGCGGACGCGTTGCTCAGGCCATTGCCGATAAAATCAAGCTGATTGCCCAGCATTCACAGGTCCTGTGTATTACACACCTCCCACAGGTTGCCGCCGTTGCCCAGCATCATTTTCTGATTCAAAAGACTGTTCAAAACAATCGGACGACCACACATGTGACGATTTTAAAGCCAGCCGAGCGGATCAACGAACTGGCACGGATGATTTCGGGCGAAGAGATCACCAAGCTGAGTCGCGAGCATGCCAAAGAACTGCTACAGATGGCACATTCATGATTCGCGCTAGGCTCGGTATTTGCTGAGTGCATCACGTTAAACTTCTTGGTGCTTTACCTTTGTGAACGCACGGAAGTTGGATTGAAATATATAGATGCGATTGATTATCCAGCCACTATCTGAAGTTGCGGAATTTTCGATTAAGAATAGATTAAAGAAACTTTATCAAATTTAATTGATGAAGATCAAAAAGGGACGCCTTGTCAAGTGACAGGAGTCCCATTTTTTATTGGCTTGCTATCTACGGTTGAGCACGGTATGCGTTTCAATTAAAATTCAGCGGTATCTATTTGCCTCAATATATTATATACGATATAATATTATAAAATAAAAGTGAAAAGAGGCGAAACGAGGAATGAAAATTCAAGTTTCAGCTGATCTTTTGGATGGCTTGGTACTGGCGCTGCTTGAACGCAAAGATTATTACGGCTATGCGCTGACGCAAGACATGCAAAAAGCGATTACGATTTCAGAATCCACTCTTTATCCAGTGCTGCGCCGGCTAAAAAAGGATCAGTTCGTCGAAACGTACGATCAGCCATATCACGGACGCAATCGCCGTTATTATCGCATTACGTCTGCTGGTGAATCGCATCTGGCACGTGTCAAGCAAGTATGGAAAGACTATAAGGAAAGCCTCGATTCGATTTTTGAGGCCAGCAATTATCCTTTAAAGGAGGATCAGACACATGACTTCTGAAACTGCAAAGTACATGCAGATGTTAAGACGTTACCTTCGCAAGCTGCCCGATGATGAGATTGATGACGTCATTGAATTTTACAGTGAGTATCTGGCAGATGCCGGCATTGATACCAAAGCAGAAATTGAGCGGGAACTAGGAACGCCGCGTCAGCTTGCCTTAAAAATTCTTGCCGATCACTCTATCAAAGAAGAGGCTAAAGATCAGCGGGTTGTCTCTAAAACCAAGATTAAGACGACATGGCTGATTATCCTTGCGCTGTTGGCCACCCCGGCAACTTTAATTGTCGGTTTGATTCTGCTGAGCGTGCTGATTGCCATTTTTGCAGTCGTCTTTAGTGGAGTGGTGGTGGTCATATCGCTTGCTGGTGGTGGCATCTTCCTAACGGCGGCAGCCATTTTTACTGGTCTGAGTCTTTTGTTTACCAACCTGGGGACGGCCCTTTTCTATCTGGGAATCGGCTTGATTGGACTAGGACTGTTATTGATCGTCATTCCGCTCGTCTGGGGCTGTTCTGTCTGGATCGTTAAGGCATGCACGCGCCTCGTTCAGCACGTCTACTACCGGTACATCAAAAGGGAGGCAGCAAAATGAAAAAGACTATCGTAAGTGGCCTGGTCATCACAGTGATTGGCGCTGTTATGCTGGCGTTTGGCATTGGAATGCATGGTCAGCGAGCAGTAATCTTTGACGGCTTGACTCCGCATGTGGTATCAAAATCCAAGACAACACGGACCCAGACCTATGCTAAGGCTGAGCGAATTAAGGCAGACGTAAGCGATATGAATGTCGTTGTCAAACAGGGCAAGACTTTCTCTGTTAAGTATGCTGGTGAGAAGAGCAATCAGCCAACCATTGCAAAGAAAAACGGCACGATAATCATCAATTCCAAGAGTCGTAAGCATGGTTTTAGCTTTAATGGCTTTAGTTTTTCTTCAACTGGCTTTTATCATGGCGTCGCAAACGACAGACTGACGATCACGGTACCTAAGAACGTAAAGCTCAAGCATTTGCAGCTACGGGTTAATGATGGCCAAGTCATTCAAGAACCAGCTGCCAAAATGAAAATCGAAAAATATGACTTGCAGGTAAATGATGCCAGTCAGGTAAGTCTGAGTAATTTGGAAATTGAGCGGGCCGACTTCCGGTTTAACGATACGGATACTGCTTTTAATGGCTTAACGATCAATAGTGGCCAGCTGCACCTTAACGATAACGATCTTGCCGTTAATGATTCTACTTTAACCAAGACGCTGGTTCAGACGGCCGATTCGGATATTACGATGAATTCTGTTGCCTTGGATAGTGGCAATCTCAGTACCCAGGATGGCGACGTTCATTTTAACGACATCACGATTGCCAATGGTTACTCGATTACAGCTAAGGATGGCGATGTGGAAGCATTGAACACTAAAGCTGATGGCTACTCGACCTCGGTTAGTGACGGCGACAATCGTTTATTCAATCAGTCCAGTGAAAATGGTGGCACGCTTACTCAAAACGAAACTGCGCCAAACCGTCTGCAAGTCAATGCTTCAGATGGTGACGTGACCATTAAATAGGGGGATCATTATGAAAAAACTGACGAAATCAAACGATCGGATTGTCGCTGGTGTTTGTGGCGGGATCGCGGATTATTTTGGCTTTGACTCAACGATCGTACGACTTGTAATTGCTGCTCTGGCTCTTTTCACCGCGATTGTGCCATCGATCGTTCTTTATGTAATTGCGGCGATGATTATCCCAGACGCATTGCCCAAGAAACCTGAAGATGATGGCCCAGTTTTCTACGAATCAAATGGAAAATAATAATTAAAAATGCCCGGTGATTGTCAGCAGAAATAAGCTGATGATGGCAGGGTATTTTTATATTAAACGCCTATTAAATTGAAATTTGTCAGCTGAGTTTGGGTTCAGAATATATTTGTTTTGGGGATATTTGCATTAATTTTTAAATCTAGATTATAAAGGAGCTGATTAAAATGGCCTATAAAAATATTTTAGTCGGAATTGACGGGTCTAAGCGTGCTGATCAAGCCTTTGAAACTGCAGTTGATCTGGCCAAGGTTTTTTCAGCGAAACTGTATTTGGTTTGGGTAGTCAATCGTGACCGCGGGATGGATTCATCATTTGGGGTCAACGAAGACTTTTATCAAGACTTTACCAAGCGTACCAAGCAACGTTTACAGCCATATCTGAAAAAAGCGCAGGATAAGGGAGCAGATGCCAGTGCCGAGGTCGTTATCGGCAGTATCAAAACCATTCTTGCCTATGATTTTCCGGAGCGGCACGATATTGATCTCATTGTCCTTAGCAGTACAGGGATCTCACACAGATTATGTTGTTCGTCATGCTAAGGCCGATGTGCTGGTAGTCAAGTAAAAACAGATTGTTATTATGTCGATAAGTCATAAGGAGGAAGTTTCCATGAGTAAAATTGCATCGTTGGTTCCAGAAAGCTTAAAGTTTGCCAAGGCATCATTGATTCGGGTCCTTAACAATAAATATGGCAGTGATCCAGAAATGGTTAACCTGACTATCGGTGAGCCAGATTTCAAGACGGCTGATCATGTTAAGCTGGCGGCCATTAAAAGCATCCTTAACGACCATACGCATTACGCGCATAACTGAGGGACGCCAGGGCTGCGCAGCGCAATCAGTGAATATCTGGTAGACGATTTAGACCTTCATTACGATCCGGAAAGCGAGATTTTCGTTGCAGAAGGTGCCAGTGGGGCCATCAGTACGATCATTACAGGTTTGTGTCAGCCGGGTGATGTCGTGCTGGTTCCTTGTCCTGCCTACGCGCTTTATCGAATCAACTCTGAGATGCGTGATGCCAAAGCGGTTGAACTGGAAACGACAGAGCCTGACTTTAAGGTGACGCCAGAATTACTGAAAAAGGCGTTGGATAAATATGGTGAAAAAGTAAAGGTTTTGGTACTTAACTATCCAGTCAACCCAACCGGTGTCATCTACACTCCTGACGAGGTACGGGCACTGGCTGATCTGCTCAAGAACTACAACGTTGCTATCTTGGATGATGAGATCTATGCTGATCTGCTTTACGAAGGCGAGCACCTGCCAATGGCTAAGCTTTTGCCAGACCAGACGCTTTATGTCAATGGGGTATCCAAGAATGCCGCGATGACTGGCTGGCGGGTCGGCTATATCTGTGGACCGAGTGATGTCTTAAAAGCTCTTACTAAAGTTCATCAAGCAGCAATTTCGACTAATGCTACGATGAACATGGATGCCGCTGAAGAAGCGCTTCGTCATGGCAAGGCTGATACTGCTCAAATGAAGACGGAATATGATCAGCGTCGACAGTTCTTAATGGACGCCATGGATAAGATTGGTTTCCACTACACTAAGCCGATGGGGACCTTTTATCTGTGGGTCAAAATTCCAGACAGTTTTGATGGTGATTCAATGGCCTATGCAGAGCATCTGGCGGAAAAAGCCAAAGTAGCCATTGTTCCGGTAGCGGCCTTCACCAAGCTCCCGGTAAGGTACTTTAGAATTTCATACGCGGCTTCAATGGAAAAACTTAAGCGGGCGGTTGATGGACTGACCAAAGTTTTTGCAGAAGACGGATCATTCTACGACTAGTGATGTTAAGCTACCGATGATCAATTCAAGGATGTCGGGAGCTGAATAACAAGACAATCGGATAAACTACCCGTCCATAAATGGCCCTCAGTATTGGGACATTGGGACTGCCGAATTTCCGGATGTCGATATAAGAAAAGAGCCCGCCAGTCAGCGAGCTCTTTTGATTTATGCTTGATTAATCTTTGCGCTTGTTTTGATTATCCTTGACGTGATTACGAATTGGATAGCTCAAGTAGATCGTGCTGGTCATAACGATTGGCAAGATGATTACCAAGATAATCAGACCAACGATCACCGTCATGGCAACTTCAATCAGCGTTGGAATGCCAGATGGAATCAAAGCAGCAAACGTACCACTCAAGATGATAGCGGCACTGATAACGACGGTCCCGATGATTGCACAGGCATAGTAGATTCGTTCGCCTGGCAGATACTTGTTTTCGTCGATTTCACGATAACGCGTCATCAAGAAGATACTGTAGTCAACCCCTAGGGCAATCAGCATGATGAAGCTAAAGAACGGCGTATTCCAAGCCAACATGCTGCGGTGCATGAAGATACCGACCAGCCAGTGGTTGATTGACAGTGAGGAAATGTAGGCCAACAACAGCGAACCCAGAATGTAGACTGGCTGCAGCAGTGAATGCGTGATCAGGATCAGTGCAATGCCAATCCCAATCAGCATGATGGCTGCGGTCCGCACAAAGTCGCCGCTGGCCGTGTTCTTAATGTCGTTGATCCGTGAAGACTGACCGCCCATGGCAACCGTGGCGTTGTTAAGAGCAGTGCCTTTCAATGACTTGCGAGCCATGTTGGAGATGTTTTCGGCATCCTTTGTGGCTTTTTCGTCACTAGGATTGGTGTCAAAGACAATCGTAATCTTGGTGATCTTGCGGTTGGATGACATGTAGTTGTCAATTGCCGGCTTAAAGGTCTTGCTGTGCAGAACCGACTTTGGAATATAGAAGGTTTCAGCAGCTGCTGACTTTTGCAGGCCTGTCAGATAGCCTTGACCAGATGCCAGCCCAGAGTTCAGCTGGTTAAGGCCGTTGGTGATCTGCGGCGAGCTTTGAGCCAGCTTGTTGATGCCGGTGTTAAGCTGCAGACTGCCGGAACTGAGCTGTCCCATACCGGAGCTGAGCTGTTGGCTGCCAGAGTAGGCTGAGTTGATGCCGTTGCTTAACTGTGGCGATGCGGCTGCCAGCTTATTGATCCCAGTGTTTAGTTGACCTAAAGCACTGGTACCTTGACCCAGCGCACTTTGAATCTGGTTGAGACCGCTGGTTAACTGCTGCAAGGCTGAAACGGCACCTGGCAGCGCAACGTTAGAGGCTTGGGCCAATTGAGCAACCTGAACCTTCAGCGTTGCAACCTGGGTGCTGAGATTTTGCAGGCTGGATGCCGAACCGGCGACGTTTTGCAGTGAGCCAGCCAGTGACTTGTCCGCATTGCCAGCCGCCTGCAGGTTTTGAGCCACGCTTTGCAGCTGACTGCTCAAAGCACTGGTTTGACTGTTGGTCTGAGAGGCAATCTGGCTTTGAATACCGCCAAGAATCTGCTGCATGGCACCTTCCATCACGGCTTTTTGCTGATCGTTCAGGTTGGCTTGACTTTCCGCAGCCTTAAACTGGGTCATAATCGAGCTAAGGCTGGCTGAACTAGAAGAACTGGTAGCTCCTTGAATGCTCTTTAAGGTGTTGCCGGCTTGCGTCAGTTGATCACCGATGATTTGAGCCTGGCTGGCAACGTTTTGCAGGTTGTTTTGAATGCCAGTCGTATCAATTGACGTTCCTTGACTCTGCAGAGCGCTGTTCAGCTGTTGGATCCCATTATTGATCTGTGGCAGACCGCTTTCCAGCTGCTGCAGCTGCGAGGCATTGGCGCCGGTCAATTGGGAACTGAGCTGCTGGCTCATCTGGTTCATGCCGTTGACCAACTGCTGGCTGCCGGCACTAAGCTGGTTTAAACCATTCGTCATTTGGTTGCCGCCAGAACTAAGCTGCGCCAGACCGGAAGTCAGTTGATTGGCACCAGTAGCCGCGGAGTTGATCCCGCTATTCAGCTGGTTGGTACCAGTTGCGGCCGAGTTAAGCCCATTTGTCATCTGCTGACTGCCGGCGCTTAATTTGCTGATCCCGTTACGTGCCGTGGAGACGCCATTGTTGACCGTCTTCATTTGACTAGTAACGTAAAGCTTTTTGATCTTGGAACCAGACGGCTGAGTAACGGAAGCCACGGTCTTAACGCCCTTGGTATGTTTGATCTGTTCCGTTAACTGGTCGATCAGCTTCAGATCTTTTTCATTATCCAGCGTGTGGTTGGACTTGATGTAAAGGGTAGCCGGTTCAGCCGTCCCTTTAGAGAAGTGCTTTTGTACAACCAGGAATCCTTGCTTGGATGGCGTTGAGTCAGAAATTTCGGCCGTATCGTCATAGTTCAGCTTGTTTTGATAAGTGAAGTAAAATGGCGAAAGAGCAGCCAATACCAAGACCAATGCAATGATTGGGTGGGCTAGGGAATGCTTGGACAAGAAGCGCCAGAATGGACTTTCTGTTTCACCATTGAATGTCTTGACCGGCCAGAACATGGTCTTGCCCATGGTCGTCATAAAGAACATGTTTAACGTCAGCAAAACGATCAGCAAAACGGCAACCCCGATGGCAACCCCGGATGCTGATTTGTAAACCGAGAAGCGGGCTAGACCCAGGGCTGAGAAACCAATCAAAATGGAAGATCCCGACATTAAAATCGTCTTGCCGGCATTCCACTGGGCATTTTTGGCGGCTTCAAACTTATCCATTCCATTCCCCAGGTTGGCTTTGAACCGATCATAGAGCAAAATGTTGTAGTCGGTCCCGATCCCAAACAAAACGATAACCATAAAGACCTGGGTGAAGTTGCTGAATGGGAAATTAAAGTTCTTAACCAAGTTGGTAACGATTGAAAAGGCAGTAATGAACGAAACCCCAACCGTCAACAGTGAGATCAATGGAACGATCGGTGACCTAAAGACCAGTATCAAGACAATAAAGATGAAGATAACCGAGATGACCTCAGTCTTCTTGATCCCTTCTTGAATAGCTCCGGAAAAGTCGTCTTGCAGGATATCGGCCCCAGTAATGTAGGTCCGAATGCCATTGGTCTTGACGGCTTTGGTTAATTTTTTGTTGATGTTTGAAACGGTTTCTTTTTTCGAAACGTTCATTTGGACCAGTTCAGTGGTCTTGTCCTTAGAGATCAGGTTCTTCTTGGTAGCCGAGTTTTCATATGGGGTCAACATGGACTTAATGCCCAGTTCGGATTTATGCCGTTTTAAGTAGCGGATCGTCTTATTGACGTTTTTTTGATCCGATTTAGACATCGCGCCGTTTTTATTGTTAAAGACGGCAACGACTTGATAAGTGTTGTTTTGATGATGTCCCCAATGATTGCCAATCGTACTGGCAACCTCACTTTGCACGTTAGCAGGCAGTGAGATTGTCGAGTGCTCACGCGTTAATTGATTGACATTAGGCAGCATGAAGATCGAGATCACAACGATGAGAATCCACGCGATCAAGGATCCAACGTGGTTTTTAATAAATCGCATCTCAAAATTTCTCCTTACCTATTTATATAAAAAATAATGTACAAAAATTGCAGCTTACATGCCCGAGGCTTTTTCAACCGGGTCGATCAGCCGAAAAAGCATTTGATGGTAATTTGCAGTGGCGGTTTCTTCATCCTCATCTTGGTAGAGCGGTGCCGTTTCAAGGAAAATATAGCCTAAAACGGCACCTACCAACACATGCGATGAAATCAGCCGGTTGCCATCAACATCGACGACTTGATCCACCAGTTTGATCATTCGCTTGATTTCGTGATACATTGCCGAGTCAGTCGAGAAACGCTGGGCATGGTACAAAATTGCGGATAAAGAGGCATGAGCCAACAAAAAATCACGAATGATATCCGCGAATTTCAAGTAGGCTTTGGAACCGGAAAGGCCGATAATGCCATCAACGACCCGCCGGTACATTTGCTGCATCAACCGAGCACCAGTCAGCGACACCATTTCTTCGCGGTTGGCAACGTAGTTATAAAGCGATTGCGAGCGAATATCGAGTGCCTTAGCCAGATTGGGCATGGTTAAAGCTTCAAGCCCTTGTTCATCGGCTAATTTTTCAGCAGTAGCAAGTACTTTTTCCCGATCAAGGGTTCGTCGCTTTGTCATGAAATCCCTCCTTTACTTTTTTAACCAGAATAATATAACATTACTAAATGTAGATGACAATCTACATGTTGTAGTTTATTTAAGCGAGATATTCCGTAATAAGACATATGTTGTAAATCGTTCCGTAATAAATAAAAGAAGTTGGAAAAAGTAATTGTTCTAGTGATTATAAAAGGCTGAAGATCAACGTTTTGGATGACGCAATCTTCAGCCTTTTTTCTATTTTCGGACTTTATTCCCGACCTCTAACGGGATGGGCAATGTAGCGTAATTGATCAAAATCAAAGAAGTAGGAAAGATTTTTTGATTGAATCAGGTAGCGGTTCTGACCAAACGACTTTAAATAGCCACGGGCTTCGACTGGTTGGCCGGCAGCGGTTTTGGGCATCAGCTGCACATAGACCAACAAGTGATCAGCCAGGGCCTTTTTTATAAAAAGCTTCCTTTGAAAATCTGGTTGGGGATTCAGCAGGTCTGGAATTGGGGCGAACTCAATTGGCTCGAACAAGTGGTGCAGACCTTGCGAGATAATTTTGGTACTACGATTGATGATAGATTGCCGCTGATTTTGCATGATCATTCCTCCGAACACTCGTTTGTGACTATAGTATACGAACAAGTGTTCAAAAACGCAAGCAGTAAATTCCAATTAATTTTTTAATAGTGCTGAGATCATGTTAGATTCATTTAATGACAGGCTGTTTGGCTATCTTTCATTAGTGAAAAACGATCTCGTTTAGTTTGAAGGTTTTGTCATTTGAGGGTTCGCCATTGGCTTGAAAAACGAACCGGATCGTCTAAATTTTTAACTGGCATTGGGCAGCCGCAGTAATTGAAAATACAGATTCATGCCACATGATCGCTAAATTTATGCGCGAAACCAAAGCAGAATATGTTATCATTAATCATTAAAAGAGCAATGAGAAAAGAAGGTATGGAAGCAATATGAGCAAGCGAGGAATGCTGATTGTTTTGTCTGGTCCATCAGGCGTTGGTAAGGGAACAGTTAGAAAGGCGCTGTTTAGTCAGCCTGGCAATGATTTTCAATACTCAGTCTCAATGACGACGCGGCAGCCACGGCCAGGTGAGGTCAATGGCAAGGACTACTTCTTTGTATCAAAAGAAGAGTTCGAGCAGCACATTCGCGAAGGGCAGATGCTGGAATATGCCAAGTATGTTGACAATTATTACGGCACCCCTTTAAAATATATAAATGATACGCTAGATGAAGGTAAAGATGTCTTCTTGGAAATTGAAGTCAACGGTGCCATGCAGGTTCGCTCCAAGTGTCCTGATGGCGTCTTCATTTTTCTTACGCCGCCGGACCTGATGGAATTGCGTCAGCGCTTGATCCATCGTGGCACCGACAGCATGGAGGTCATCAACAAACGAATCCACAAAGCATTCGGTGAGATTCAAATGATGCAAAACTACGACTATGCCGTGGTTAACGATCAGGTCGACAATGCCGTTACCAAGATCAAGGACATCATTCGTTCCGAACGCTTGCGGGTACCTCGCGTAATGCCGGATTACCTTGAAATGTTAGGAGATTCAGAAAAATGATTCTTTTTCCATCAGTCGATGAATTGCTGAAGTGCGTTGACTCTCGCTACTCGCTGATTATGCTGGCAAGCAAGCGGGCACACGAAATCGATAAGTACCGTGCAGACAAGTGGCGGGCAGAAAACGCAGATCAGTCAAAGGACAACCACGCAGCCGAGGAATTGGCACAAGATCATCCACTGCTGCTGGATCACTACGACTCAATCAAGTCGGTCGGGATGGCGCTAGAAGAAATCGAAGCCGGCAAGGTAACGATTGATACTGATCATACGGAAGACTTGCAAGACTAGTTGCAGCTGCCAAAGAGCGACACCAGACAAGGGTTTGGTGCTGCTCTTTTTATTTTCATCAAGGGGGCAAACATGGCAAAGATTGCAGTGCATATGACAGGCGGAATTGCCGTCTACAAAGCAGTTGAAGTTGTTCGTGGCTTGCAAAAGCAGGGACACGAAGTACGCGTGGCGATGACCAAAAATGCTGCGCGCTTTGTTGGGCCAGCGACTCTGGCAGCTCTGATTAAGCATCCGGTTTTGATTGATCAATGGTCAGCCACGCTTAATGGTCAGGTACCGCATATCGAACTGGCCGACTGGAGCGATTTGGCACTGGTGGTTCCAGCAACCGCCAACATCTTGGCAAAAATGGCAAATGGACTGGCTGACGATGCCGTTTCAGCCACACTTTTGGCTACCAGTGCGCCCAAGATGGCAGTCCCAGCTATGAATGTTCACATGTGGAACAATCCTGCCACCCAAAGAAATATTGCTCAGCTTAAACGAGACGGCGTGATCATTATGGAACCGGCAGATGGTATGTTGGCGGAAGGATATGCCGGCAAGGGGCGGATGCCAGAACCAGCTGAGATCGTCAAGCAGGTACAAAACTGTTTGACCAAACAACCGCTTCAATCATCGGCTGCCAATGGTCAACTGAAGGGTAAGACAATCGTAGTTACGGCCGGTGGTACCAGAGAGGCATTGGATCCAGTTCGCTATTTGGGCAACCGTTCCTCAGGCAAGATGGGGATTGCAATTGCCCAGGCAGCAGCGGCATCAGGAGCCAAGGTTGAATTGATTGTCGGCAGCGTTTCGGTTGAATTGCCGCAATCACCAAACATCGCGATTACAACAGCGCTTTCTACGCAGGCAATGGCTGACGCCGTATCACAAAAGTTTGCCCATGCGGATGCTTTGATCATGGCCGCGGCCGTTGCTGATTTTCGTCCGGCTGTTTTGGCTGATCAAAAAATCAAAAAGCATGGTGACGGCACCCTGACGCTGCATCTAGTGCCAACTGAAGATATTTTGGCTACGATGGGTGCCCAAAAAAAACCGGGGCAGGCAGTGATCGGTTTTGCGGCCGAAACTAACGATCTTTTGCAAAATGCTAATGCCAAGTTGGCTAAAAAGCATGCCGATGTGATCGTGGCTAACGATGTCTCCAAACCAGGCATCGGTTTTGGCTCAGATGCCAACGCCGTTACGATTTTGCGGCCGAACCAGGCACCTTTAAAATGGCCGCGTCAGTCCAAGCAAAAAATTGCCGCAAAAATCGTTGACCTGGCAAATCAACTGTTGAAAGCTGGTGATTAGATGGCCGAACTGGCACAGGTAATCGTTGACGTACCAACGATGCAGACTGATCAACCATATACGTACGCAATCCCCAAGCGACTGGAAAACCAGATTCAAGTCGGGATGCGCGTAATCGTGCCGTTTGGTCGGGGCAAGCGTGAAGTACAGGGCTTTGTCGTTGGTATCGATCAGCCGACCGAATACGATGGGACGCTCAAGCCAATTGCCGGGCTGATGGATTTGGTGCCGGTCGTCAATCCAGAACTTTTAAAACTGAGTCGATGGATGGCCGATCAGACTTATGCTTTTTGGATCTCGTGTCTGTACACGATGCTGCCCAACGCCTTAAAAGCCAAGAGTCATCGGGTCGTCCGTATTATTGACGAAATTGACGAGCAGACGGCACTGGAATTATTTCATGGAAAAGATGAACTGGACTTTGAACGATGCCAAAACGATCCCAAAGTCGTCAGTCAGCTGCTTAAGCTCAAGCGTCAAGGCAGGGTCTCGTTTGAATACCAGGTTGAGGACCGGGCTCGCATCAAAAAAGAAACGGCGATTCAGCCTTTGATGTCGTTTGAGCAGTATGAAGACGAGCGGATGGGGATTCGGGCCAACGCCCATGCCCAGCAGCAGTTGATCTCATATCTGCAAAGTCTTGATAGTAAAACCATTAAACTAAAGCAGGCGATGCAGCAATCGGGTTTAAAGGCGGCAACGTTTAACATCGGCGAAAAGCGTGGCTGGCTTAAGAAAACCGCCGTTGAGGCCTACCGAACGCCAGGCGGCATGATTCCTGATGATCAGCATCTGGATGCGCCGTTAAAATTGAATTCCGATCAAAAACAAGCCGTTGCAAAGATCGATCAGGCCATTGAACAAAAACAGAATCAGACCTTTTTGCTGCAAGGCGTTACCGGATCTGGCAAAACCGAGGTCTATCTGCAGACGATGGCAAAGGCAATTAAAATGGGCAAGACGGCCTTGCTGCTGGTGCCGGAGATTTCATTAACACCGCAGATGTTTAATCGTGTGCGGCGGCGCTTTGGTCAGCGTGTGGCCGTTTTACACAGCAGCCTTTCGGATGGCGAGCGCTATGACGAATGGCGTCGTATTGAGCGTGGCGAGGCTCAGGTCGTGGTTGGTGCCCGTTCAGCGGTATTTGCACCATTAGAAAATCTAGGATTGATTATCATGGATGAAGAGCACGAAACCAGCTATAAGCAAGACGAAACGCCGCGCTATCATGCCCGCGACGTTGCCAGCTGGCGCGCTAAATATCATCACGCGCCATTGGTTCTAGGATCGGCCACGCCCAGTCTGGAAAGTCGCGCCCGGGCTCTGGCTGGTGTCTATCAATTATTGAAGATGCCAACGCGAGTCAATCGGCGGCCGTTGCCACCGGTTGAAGTCGTTGATATGCGCCCGGAAATGCAGCGCAATGGCGAGACCAACTTTTCGGATCGCTTGCTGGGTCTATTAACCGATCGGCTGCAAAAAGGCGAGCAGAGTATCTTGATGCTGAATCGCCGGGGCTTTTCTTCATTTATCATGTGTCGGGACTGTGGTTTTGTGCTGAAATGTCCCAATTGTGATATTTCTTTGACCCTGCATATGGACTCACATACCATGAAGTGTCACTACTGTGGTCATGAAGAGCCAATTCCTTCTGTCTGTCCGCAGTGTCATGGCTGCCATATTCGCTACTATGGTACGGGGACTGAAAAGGTCGCTGCCGAATTGCAAAAACTGCTGCCCAATGCTCGTGTGATTCGCATGGACGTTGACACGACGCGGCACAAGGGGATGCATGCCAAGCTCTTAAAAGAATTTGGTGCCCATCAGGCCGATATTTTATTGGGCACGCAGATGATTGCCAAGGGACTGGATTTTCCCAATGTTACCTTGGTGGGGGTCTTGAATGCCGATACGGGGCTTGATTTACCAGACTTTAGGGCTAGTGAGCGGACGTTTGATCTGCTCAGTCAAGTTAGTGGACGAGCCGGAAGAGCCGATAAGCCGGGACATGTCGTGATTCAGACGTTTAATCCAGATAACTACGCGATTCGCTATGCTCAATTGCATGACTACGAAGACTTTTTTAAAGCGGAGATGAACATTCGCTATCAGGCCGGTTATCCGCCTTACTACTACACTGTGCGTATTATGGCCAGCAACGAGGATGAAGATGCAGCTGCCAAGGCGATTTATGCAATCAAAGATCAATTGAACGCCGGTCTGGGTAAGGATACGGTTGTCTTGGGCCCAACGCCACGGCCAATTGCCCGGATGAAAAGAAGATACTATTATCAGATTATCGTTAAATACAAGCATGATGAAAAGCTGCACGAATTGCTGCTTGATGTCATGAAACAAACGCAGGCCAAGAGCAGACAGGATACCTTGGTCAGCATTGATCCGGAACCACAGTACTTTATGTAACGAGAAAGGATTTTTATTATGTCATTATCAGTCGTATTTATGGGAACGCCACAGTTTGCTGTACCGATTCTGCAAGCCTTGATTAATGATGATCAATATGACGTTAAGGCCGTCGTTACGCAGCCTGATCGCCGAGTAGGCCGCAAACATGAGCTGCGGGCCACGCCGGTTAAGGAACTGGCCGTTAAATATGGAATTGAGGTACTGCAGCCAGAAAAACTAAGCGGCAGTACCGAGATGCAGCGGGTGATCGATTTGGCACCTGACTTTGAGATTACGGCAGCGTTTGGCCAGTTTTTGCCCGTCAAGATGCTTGAAGCAGCCAAAATCGCGGCGATTAACGTACATGGCTCGCTTTTGCCTAAATATCGTGGTGGAGCACCAATTCAGTACTCAATTATCAACGGTGATCAAGAAACCGGTGTAACGATCATGTATATGGTTAAGGCCATGGATGCTGGCGATATTATTGCCCAAAAGGCGATTCCAATCACCAAAAATGACGATAGCGGTACGATGTTTGAAAAGCTGAGTCGATTGGGACGCGATCTTTTGATGGAAACTCTGCCCAAATTGGCAAAAGGCGATGTTCAGCCAGTCAAGCAGGATCCAGAAAAAGTCGTCTTTTCACCAAATATTAGCAGTGAACAAGAGCGCATTGACTATCGCCTGCCAGCTGATCGTATTGATGACAAGGTTCGTGGTCTGCGTCCATTCCCAATTGGCAACATGATCATCGATGGTATTCAGACCAAGATTTATGACGTCACGCCACTGGATGAAAAGACTGATCTGGCGCCTGGTCAAGTTGTACGCGTTGAAAAACATGCCTTGATTTTGGCGGCCGGCAATGGTACGACTTACCGGATCAACCGCCTCAAGCCAAAGGGCAAGCGCGAGATGGACATTACTTCCTATTTGAATGGTCATCAGAATCTAAAGCAAGGAGTTCAGGCAATCACCGATGAAGAATAAGCAGATCAATACCGCACGGGGCGCCGCTTTAAAAACGCTTGATCAGGTCCTGCAAAAAGGCGCCTATTCCAATCTGCAGTTAAACCAGGTCTTAAAAAACAGTCAGTTAAGCGCAGTTGATAAGCGCTTGGCTACCAACTTGGTCTATGGTGTACTGCAGCATAAATTAACGCTAGAATATTGGCTGGCTCCGTTTATTAAGGGCAAGAAAACCGAAAGCTGGGTTAAGACGCTTCTTTTGATGTCAATTTATCAGTACCAATATTTGGATCGCATACCAGATTGGGCGGTTACCAATGAATCGATTGAGTTGGCCAAAACGCTTGGCAATCCGGGCACGCGACGCTTTGTGACTGGCGTTTTGCATGCGATTTTGCGTCAAGGCCTACGCAGCGCTAGCGATATCCAGGATCCGATTGAGCGCTGTTCAGTTGAATTCAGCCTGCCAAAATGGCTAGTTGAAGAGTTAACCAAGCAGTATGGTCAGCGGACTGCTGATGAGATTTTTGCTGCCATTAACGAACCAGCACGTGTCTCATTGCGGGTCAATTTGGCTAAGACGACCATTTCCCAGGCAATTAATGTCTTAAAAGAGCAGGGCGTTGAGATTGAAAAAAGTCAGGTTGCAAGAGATGGCCTGGTGGTCAAAAGTGGGGATGTCATCAATACGCAAGCCTTTTTGGATGGTCTGGTTACGATCCAAGACGAAAGTGCCATGCTGGCTGTAGAAAGCATGCAAGTCGAATCGAGCGATCAGGTCTTGGATGCTTGTGCGGCACCTGGCGGTAAAACCGTTCAGAGTGCGGCAGCTTTAGACGTTAAATCTGGCGGCAGCGTTACGGCATTGGATATTCACCCTCACAAGATCAAGCTGATTGAAAAAAATGCGCAGCGTTTAGGCGTAGCTGATCGCGTGCATGCCTGTCAGTTAGATGCGCGCAAGGTTGATGAAAAGTTTGCCGATGAATTTTTTGATAAGATCTTAGTTGATGCACCATGCAGTGGCATCGGGCTTTTACGCCGCAAGCCAGAGATTCGCTACGATAAAAAACTTAGCGATAGTCTGCAGCTGCACGAAATTCAACTGGCAATTTTAAATGCAGTTGCCCCAAAAGTGAAAAAAGGCGGTATAATAACATATAGTACGTGCACAATTTTACAGCAGGAAAATGATGGTACCGTGCAGGCATTTCTGGCTGCCCATCCAGATTTTAAGCTGCTTAAAACTCAAACGGCGCGTGCCTTGAAAAACGCGCGAACGGGGGCAACCTTGACAATTTTGCCAAGTGATTATGGCTCTGATGGATTCTTTATCAGCAGCCTGCAACGTTTGTAGAAGGGAACTTAGACCCATGAAAACAGCCTATCAATCTGATATTGGTCAACAGCGATCTGAAAATCAAGATCGCGTCGATAGTTTCACCACGAATTCTGGAAAGCAGCTGGATTTGGTTGCTGATGGAATTGGTGGCAATCGAGGCGGCGATGTAGCTGCACAAACGACTGTCCAGGCTCTCGGTCAGCGCTTCTTAAAGTCTGCGCCCAATGATGAGGCAGCTGCCAAACAGTGGCTTGCTGATCAGGTGCAGCAGATCAATGATCAAATCATTGACGAATCACGCAAGAATAAAAAATATCAAGGAATGGGGACCACTTTGGTAGCCGCCATTTTCTTTAATGATCAACAAAAAATCGTTGTTGCCAATATTGGCGACAGCCGTGGCTATATTATGCATCAAAACGTCTTGACTCAAGTCACGGTTGATCATTCCTTGGTAAATGAGTTAGTCAAGAACGGCGATTTAACCGAACAGGAAGCTGCCGTGTCACCACAGAACAATATTATAACCCGGGCAATTGGAATCTCTAATGACGCGCAGATCGATGTCAATGTGTTTCCGTTTGAGCCCGGTGATCAATTGCTAATGTGCTCGGATGGCCTGTCCAAAACTGTTGACAAACAGGAATTGACCCAGGTGCTGCAAAGCGATGCACCGCTGGAAGACAAGTGCAGCGTTTTGGTTGAAAAAGCCAATGCAGCTGGTGGTCCGGACAATATCACCGTTCTGATCAGCCAAAATGATCAGGAGAGATAAAATCAATGAAATCCGGATATGAGCTTAATCACCGGTATAAGATAATCAAATCGCTGGGTGAGGGCGGCATGGCCAATGTCTACCTGGCTCACGATCTGGTGCTGGATCGCGATGTCTCGGTCAAACTATTGCGCTTGGACCTGCGCGATGATCCCAGCACTAAACGCCGCTTTGAACGAGAAGCCATGGCGGCCACGCAGCTCAACGATCCCCATATTGTGGGTATCTATGACGTTGGCGAGGAGCATGGCATCCAATACATGGTTATGGAATATGTTAAGGGGACTGATTTGAAGACCTATATTCAGGATCACTACCCAATTCCATTGCCGCAAGTCATCGATATCATGGAGCAAGTCTTAGCCGCGGTACAGACGGCCCACGCCAATGGTATTATTCACCGCGACCTTAAGCCGCAAAATATCTTAATCGATGACAATAAAAATATTAAAATTACGGATTTTGGGATCGCCATGGCGGCATCGCAAAATTCAATGACACAAACCAACAGCCTGCTGGGTTCGGTACATTACCTTTCACCAGAGCAGGCACGCGGCAGCATTGCAACGCCGCAGTCAGATATTTATTCTTTGGGAATTATTTTATTTGAGCTTTTGACCGGCCAAGTACCGTTTGAAGGCGAAACGGCGGTATCGATTGCATTAAAACACTTCCGCGATGAGATTCCCTCAGTACGCAAATTCAACCCACAGATTCCGCAGCCCTTGGAAAATGTGGTCTATCGTGCTACGGCCAAACACCCTTGTGATCGATATCAAGATGTAGCGGCAATGGCGGCTGACCTGCAGACCTCGCTGGATCCGTCACGTGCCAATGAGCCTAAGTACGTCGTTGGTCAGCAGTCCAGCAACGAAGAGACCAAGGTATTGGATCTTAACGCCATCAAAGAAGCTGCTGATCAACAAGCAGCCAGTGCCCAAAAAGTTGATGACGACACCAAACAGCTGACGCCGACTCGGCAAAGCCGTATGAAGCGTACCATCCAGCGACATCCTATCCGCAAGTGGGCGGTCGTGATCGTGGTGGTATTGGCCTTGATCGGTGCCGGGGTCGGGATGTACATGCATCGAACGGTCACGATTCCTGATGTCGATGGTTTGACTACGGCGCAGGCTGAAAAAAAGCTGCAGGCGCATCACCTGCGCCTAGGCAACGTTACCGAAAAGACCAGTCAGACGGTATCCAAAAATCATGTGGTCAAGGTGGCCGGCAACAAGCGTCATGCGCATGCCGGTCAATCGGTTGATCTGATTGTCAGCCGCGGCGTCAAAACCTGGAAGATGGCTGATTACGTTGGCGACAACTATTCGGATACGGCCGATGAATTGCGTGACAAAGGCTTTGTCGTTAAACAGACCAGAAAGTACTCTGATACTGTCGCAACTGGCAAGGTCATCAAGCAAAGCGTCAGTTCCGGTACGACGATTAATCCCAGCCAACAGACGGTTACGCTGACGGTCAGTGCCGGCAAAAAGCAGATTACGATTCCAAACTTTAAGGACAAGGACATCAGCGAGGTACAGGATTTTGCCAATAAGCATCAGCTGCAGCTGACGACAACACAAAAGAACTCAACGACCGTCGCAACCAACCATGTGATTCAGCAGACGCCAAAAGCAGGCGGCAAACTGACGCATGGCGATACGCTGACCGTTCAGATTGCCAGCAATTCTGATGAGCTGCGTACCACTAACATTCAAATCAATATTCCGTTTGATAGCAGTGGCGGCAAAAAAGAAAATCGGGTACAGGTATATATCCGTGATGCCTACCACAATCTGACAATGGAATATCAAGACATTACCATCAACCAAGAAACAACGATCAACGTACCATTTACGCTGCGTAGTGGCCAGACCGGTGCCTACCGAGTAATTCGCAACGGTCAGACGATTATGAGCGCGACGAATATTACAGGATAGTTGAGGTGCAAAGTGCAACAAGGAATCATCCAACAATCGCTCAGCGGCTTTTTTGACGTGCTTGCCGACGGTACGGTCTTTCGCACGCGTGGCCGTGGCAACTTTCGCAAGCGCGGCATCAAGCCGATCGTAGGCGATCAAGTCGAGTTTGAAGATGGCTATTTGCTAAAGGTATTGCCCCGCAGAAACCAATTGCGGCGGCCGCCAGTAGCCAATGTTGATCAGGCTGTCGTGGTTACGGCTGCCAAACAACCCAAGTTTTCCAGCAACTTACTGGATCGTCAGCTGATTGCTTTAGAAAAACAAGCCATTGAACCCATCATCTATTTTTCAAAAACTGATCTGTTAAGTGATGATGAATGGCATGAGCTGCAGCCAGTCTTAAACGGCTATCGCCAGATCGGCTATGCAGTGATTGCCCAACGCCAGCCGTTTGGTAAAGAATCACTGACTCAGCTCCAGCAGCTGCTCAGTCATCATATCGTTACGATGATGGGTCAGACCGGGGCTGGCAAATCAACGCTTTTAAATCATCTGGCACCGGAATTGAATCTGGCAACGGGTGAGGTTTCACAGGCCTTGAAGAGAGGACGACACACCACGCGCAAGGTCAGTCTGTTGCATGTCGGCGAAGCCTTGATTGCCGATACGCCAGGCTTTTCTTCTTATGAAGACTTTGACATGGATGTCACGGAACTGCCAAAACTGTTTCCAGAAATGCGGCAATTGGCCCCAGAATGCAAGTTTCGCGGCTGCCTGCATCTAAAAGAACCTGGCTGTGCCGTGAAGAACGCGGTTGAGCATGGTACAATAATGAAGAGCCGGTATGACAATTACGTTCAGTTTAATGATCTGATTGTCAGCCAAAAACCAAACTATTGAAACGAGGGAATAGGATTATGATTAAAGTAGCTCCATCGATTTTGAGCGCCGATTACATGAATCTTGAAAAAGACATCAAGCTGGTTGACCAAGCTGGTGCCGAAGAACTGCACATTGACGTGATGGATGGTACGTTTGTTCCAAGTATTTCTTACGGACCTGGTTTTGTTAAGGCCATCCGCCAGATTACGGACATGTACCTGGATGTTCACATGATGGTTCAAAACCCAGAACACCTGATTCCAGCAATGGCTGAAGCAGGTGCCGACAACATTGGCGTGCACGTTGAAGCAACGCCGCATATTCACCGTGCGCTGCAGCTGATCAAAAACGCCGGCAAGGATGCTGAAGTCGTTATCAACCCAGGTACGCCGGTTGAAATGATCAAGCCGGTCCTGCACATGGTAGACCAAGTCTTGGTTATGACGGTCAACCCAGGTTTTGGTGGTCAAAAGTTCTTGCCAGAAACGGTTGCCAAGATTGCTGAATTGGATGCCATCAAGAAGGCTAATGGCTACGACTTTGATATTGAAATCGACGGTGGGATCAACAATGAAACAGTTGTTGACTGCTACAAGGCCGGGGCTACGGTTGCCGTTGCTGGTTCCTACGTCTACAATGCTGAAGACCCACTGGCTCGCATTCAAGCACTGCGCGACGCTACCAAGTAATCAGAACAAAAACGTGACGAAGAAATTCGTCGCGTTTTTTTAGAGGATAATCATTAATGGACGAAAAAATCAATATCATGGTGGGCGGACCAGAAACTCTGATTCCCTATGATCAAGTTGAAAAAAGACGTTCTGAGACCTGGCTGGGAGTTGATCTAGGTGCCACTCGCCTGCTTGAGCACGGCATTGTTCCCGCGTATGCAGCGGGCGACTTTGACTCCAGCACGCCTGAGCAGCTGGCTAGAGTGCAAGCTGCAGTGCAGCAAGTAGACATCTACCCACCAGAAAAAGACTATACTGATACTCAGATTGGGATTTTACTGGCGATGAAACATTATCAGCCGGCATCAATTACGATCTGGGGGACTACGGGTGGCAGGCTCGATCAATTGTTGGCCAATCTGTATACGCCATTAATGGATCCATATCGTCAGTATCTGGATCGAATTCATCTGATTGATCGGCAAAATACGGTTGATTTTTATGAGCCAGGTAGTTATGAGATTCATAAGGTGCCCCAGATGCCATATCTGGCGTTTGTCAATCTGACGCCGGTCACGGGGTTGACGCTGCCGGATGAAAAGTACAATCTGGATCATTTTGACAGCTCGCTGCCCATCTCATGGTCCAGCAACGAGTTTGTCGGAACGGTCAATCATTTTTCTTTTGATAGTGGTATCATGGCCGTTATTCAAAGTCGTGATGCCTATTCACAGGGGCCTTTGCAAGGTGTCAAGTGAAAATACTTGAAAGAAAACTATTGCATTGAAGGCCCCCCTATGGTAAATTATTTAGGTGAGTTACAGCGCGCACCTCAGCGCGGAGAAAATAACTGATGAGGAGAGGAGGGTTCCACATGGCTAAGGATTTCATGACCGGTAAGCGGACGCGCTTCGGCAACAAGCGTTCACACGCCCTTAACTCAAGTCGTCGTACCTGGAAGCCAAACCTGCAAAAGGTTACCATTTTGGTAAATGGCAAGCCAAAGAAGGTTTACGTTTCAGCACGTACCCTGAAGTCGGGTAAAGTGACTCGGGTTTAGTCCAAAAACATAGGCTGTCCGCCTTGCGGGCGGCTTATTTTTTTGTCGATAGATTCAAGCAATGTGGGCTACTTTGCTTTTTGACATTGCTGTGCTATGGTAAGATGATAGAGATATCAACTTGATGACAAACGATTAAGGGAGGCCATTGAAGATGGCAGTTAAGATTAAAACAAAGTCTGGCACGATCGATATTGCTAATGATGTGATCTCAACGGTCGTAGGCGGCGCCGCTACCGATAACTATGGCGTGGTAGGCATGGCCAGTCGCAATCCATTGAAGGACGGCGTCAACCAGATTCTGCGGCATGACAGCTATAGCAAGGGCGTTGTTGTTCGTCAGCAAGACAATGGCGTTTCCGTTGACGTTAACATCATTGTTGGCTATGGCACGAAGATTTCAGAAGTGTCCAAGAGCGTCCAAGAAAAGGTCAAGTACAACCTCGAATCCATGCTGGGCGTCACGGCCAATGCGGTCAATGTATACGTTCAAGGCGTTCGCGTTTTGGGCGATGATTAAGACGTGCCACGGGAGGAATTGATTTTGACAGTTACCAAGATTACTAATCTTGAATTTGGTAAGATAGTTCAAGCGGCAGCCGCCAAACTGAACGCTCAAGCCGAATTTATTAATTCATTGAATGTATTCCCGGTTCCGGATGGTGATACGGGAACCAACATGAGCATGTCAATGGCCAGCGGTGCCAAGTATGAACGTGATGCCACCAGCACCAGCGTTGGCGATTTGGCGCAAGCATTGGCAAAGGGCCTTTTGATGGGTGCACGGGGCAATTCCGGCGTGATCCTGTCACAGATTTTCCGTGGCTTTGCTAAGGGATGTGCTGACAAGCAGGAATTATCGGCCAAGGATTTTGTTGATGCTTATGCCAACGGTGCCCAAACGGCTTACAAAGCAGTCATGAAACCGACGGAAGGGACGATTTTGACGGTTGTTCGCGAATCGGCTCAGGCTGGTTTGAACGAGGTTAAGGCCGGTAATGAGGATCTGGTTGACATCATGGAAAAAATCTATGATGCCAGCGAAGCAGCCTTGCAAAAGACGCCTGATCTGTTGCCGGTTCTAAAAGAAGTCGGCGTAGTTGATTCTGGTGGCCAGGGGTTGGTATTCGTGCTGCAGGCATTTTATGAATCATTAAGCGGCAAGGTAGTCGAAAACGACCTGGCTAAGCCTGATAATGCGCAAATCGACGAGATGATCAATGCCAAGCATCACCAAAGTGCGCAAGGCAAGCTTAATCCTGACGACATCAAGTATGGCTACTGCACGCAGATGATGGTGCGGATCGGTCGCGGTAAGCAGGTCACGCAAAAGTTTGACTACGATACCTTCTATAACTATCTGGCCAAGCTAGGTGACAGTCTGCTGGTAATCAATGACGATGAGGTCGTTAAGGTTCACGTCCACACTGAATTCCCTGGCAAGGTACTTTCCTGGGGTCAGCAGTTTGGTGATCTGCAAACGGTCAAGGTCGACAACATGCGCTGGCAGCAAGAGGAGATCATGGAAAAAGACGAAGGTGAGCCAACGCCGCTGGAAAAGGCCAAGGAAGCTGAAAAGCCGGCTTTGGATACGGCAGTGATTGCTGTAGCCTCCGGTGATGGGATTGCCAAGCTTTTGGAAAGTCTTGGCGTTACCCACGTGATCAATGGTGGTCAAACCATGAATCCAAGCATTCAAGAAATTGCCGAAGCCATCAATGAAAGTGGTGCCAAGCAGGCGCTGGTACTGCCAGATAATGGCAATATCTTCATGGCGGCTGACCAAGCTGCTGAGGTGGCCGACATTCCGACTAAAGTTGTGCATGCCAAGACGATTGCACAAGGCATGAGCGCAATGCTGGAATTTAATCCAGAGGCAGATCTGGAAGAAAATCAGGCTAACATGGAAGGCAACCTGGATACCGTTAAGAGTGGTGAAGTTACCAACGCAGTGCGCGACACTACGATTGATGGTCAAACGATTAAAAAAGACGACTTCATGGGCATCGTAGACGGCAAGATCATCAACACGGCCGCTGACGTTAAGACGGCGGCAATTGAAATGGTCAAGCAGATGCTGGATGAAGACAGCGAGATCGTAACGATTCTTTACGGGGTCGATGGCGATAAAGAGACTGCTGAAGCTATTAAAGAAGCTATTCTGGATGTTGATGATGAATTGGATGTCCAGATCTACGATGGCGGACAACCAGTCTACCCATACCTGATCTCCGTTGAATAAATATCAGCGCTGAATTGGCGTAATCAAGTCGTGTCGTCAGCAGGCGGCACGACTTTTTAGCTACTAAGAAAAAGGGGGCATTTTCTTGAAGAGTCTGCAGGATCCGGTCGCAAGCATCAAAGGGGTCGGGCCTAAAACGGTTGAGAATCTGGCAACGCTGGACATCAAAACGGTTGAGGACCTGCTGACGTACTTTCCATCACGTTATGACGACTTTGCCCCAACTGATCTGAGTGTTGCTAAAGATCGTCAAAAAGTTACGGTTCATGGTACGGTAACATCTGAACCGATTTTGACGCGCTATGGCTACCGCCGCAACCGCTTGAGCTTTCGGCTGCTGGTTGATCGCAACGTGGTCATGACGACCTTTTTTAATCAGCCATACTTAAAGAACAGTGCGATTTTAAATACGCATGTCACCGTAATGGGCAAATGGGATGCCGCACGCCAGCAGATTCTGGGTACCAAGCTGATCACACAAGGACACGAACAGGAGCTGGGTGCGATTTATCCGGCCAACAAGCATGTTTCACAAAAAACATTGCGCAAATTAATCAAACAGGCCTACGATCAATATAAAGACGTAATCGCTACGTTGTTGCCGATTTCGCTGCGTCAGCGCTATCAGTTGATGGAGCGCCGTGAAATGATCAGACAGATGCACTGGCCAACCACGCCCTTTGTTGCTAAGCAGGCCCAAAAAGCAGCTGCCTATGAGGAATTTTTCTTATTTCAGCTGCGGCTCCAGGCGATTCGCAAGGCACACCGCCAAACTGATGGCAACCAGATTTTGTATAATAATCAAGAACTCAAGGAATTCATCAAAACGATTCCCTTTGAGCTGACTGACGCGCAGAAACGCTCGGTCAACGAAATCTGTCGTGATCTGCGCGCACCTTATCAGATGAATCGACTCTTGCAAGGTGACGTAGGATCAGGCAAGACGATCGTGGCTGCTCTAGCAATCGCAGCCACGGTCAATGCTGGCTATCAGGCTGCTTTAATGGCACCAACTGAAATTTTAGCAGCTCAGCATGCCGCCAAACTGGCCCAAATTTTTGAAGGTACGCACGTCAATGTAGGCCTTTTGACCGGTTCGATGACGGCCAAACAGCATCAGCAGCTGGTTGATCAGATCAAATCCGGTACCGTTAACCTAATCGTGGGGACGCATGCTTTGATTCAAGACAAGGTCGACTATGCCAATCTGGGACTGGCCATTATCGATGAACAGCACCGATTTGGGGTTCGCCAACGTCAGCTCCTGCGCGAAAAAGGCAATAACCCTGACGTATTGGCAATGACGGCCACGCCGATTCCGCGGACGCTGGCAATTACGACTTATGGTGAGATGGATGTTTCGATCATTGATCAATTACCGGCAGGACGCAAGCCGATCGAAACGCGCTGGCTGCGAGAGAATCAAAGCGGCGCGGCACTGTCGTTTTTAAAAGAGGAATTGGCTAAAGGTGCCCAAGTCTATGTGGTCAGTCCATTGATCGAGCAATCGGAGTCAATCGATGTACAAAACGCTACTGACTTATATGAAAAGTTTGCTGAATATTTCGCGCCTGACTATCAGGTTGGCTTACTGCATGGCCGTATGAGCAGCGATGAAAAAGCCGCGGTTATGGAAAAATTCAAGGATAATCAGCTACAGGTACTGGTCGCAACGACGGTTATTGAAGTCGGTGTCGACAACCCGAATGCCTCAGTGATGCTGATCTATGACGCGGATCGCTTTGGCTTGGCCCAATTGCATCAATTACGCGGCCGAGTTGGTCGTGGTCAGCGGCAGAGCTATTGTTTGCTGATTGCCGATCCTAAAACCGAAGACGGTCAGACTCGGATGCAGACAATGACCGAAACCACGGATGGCTTTGAAGTGGCGCAGCGTGATCTTGAACTGAGAGGCTCAGGCGACGTTTTGGGCACCAATCAATCAGGGCTGCCACAATTTAAGGTTGGCGATCCGATCGGTGACTTAAAGATGCTGCAGACGGCCCGGGCTGATGCCGGAGCACTTTTGGATACGCCGCATTGGGATGAAAAAGACGAGAATCAGCCGCTGGTACTATATCTCAGACGCCATCAGCTGGAAACGCATTTTGATTAAGGAGAGAAAATATGATTAAAATTGCCGTAGATGCCATGGGAGGCGACCACGCCCCCCAGGCAATCGTTGCCGGAGTTGAAGCCGCACGCGATCAGTATTCGGATCTGGAGTTTGATCTGTATGGCGATCCGCAAAAAGTTGCGCCACTGATTAAAGACAAGACGCGGCTGCATTTGATTGAAACCACCGAAGAAATTGAAATGGGCGAGGAACCAGTGCGGGCCATTCGCCGTAAAAAAGACTCATCAATCGTTCGTGCTGCTCAAGCCGTTAAGGAAGGCAAGGCCGATGCGTTCTTTTCTGCTGGCAATACCGGCGCCATCTTAGCATCGGGACTTTTGATCGTTGGTCGCATCAAGGGGATCGATCGTCCTGGACTGACCAGCGTTTTGCCAATTGTTGAGCCGGGCAATGATCGTCACAGTTTTGTCTACCTTGACAGTGGTGCCAATGCAGAGGCCAAGGAGCGCAATCTGGTTCAATACGCGCACCTGGGCCGTTTCTATGCCGAAAGCGTGCTGGGCGTCAAGAATCCGCGCGTGGCTCTGCTTAATAATGGTGCCGAAGAAGACAAGGGTGATCGACTGCATAAAGAGGTTCACCAGCTGCTTAAGGCAGAGGATAACTTAAACTTCATCGGCAACGTGGAAGCTGGCGAGCTGTTGGCAGGCAAGGCGGATGTCGTAGTCAGTGACGGCTGGACGGCCAATGCGGCTTTAAAGGCCACCGAGGGAACTGCCAAGATGTTTTTGAAGCTGATTAAAAACGGAATCTTAAATGGCGGTCTGCGGGCCAAGCTGGGCTATTTGTTCTTAAAGCCGGTTTTTAAAAACATTGCCAAACAGATGAGCACGTCAACTTATGGTGGGGCCGTATTGTTGGGTCTTAAGGCACCAGTCGTTAAGACTCATGGCTCGGCTGATGAAGTAGCGGTTAAAAATACGATCGGTCAGATTCGCACCATGATTCAAACGGGCGTTATCAAAGAGGCCGTTGACTACTTCAGTCCCGAGGAAAACATGGACAATCAAGCCAAAAACTAATACAATAGGAAAAGTTAGTTCAAATTAAAATTGTGAGGTAGAACAGACGATGGATAAAAAGGAAATCTTTGACAAGGTCTCATCAATCGTAGCCGATCACTTTGACATTGATCGGGCCAAAATTACGGAAGACCTGAACTTAAAGACCGACCTGGATGCCGATTCCATTGACTTTGTAGAATTCGTTCTGGAAGTCGAGGACACTTTTGGTGCTGAAATCGAAGACGGCGAAGCCGAAAAGCTCAGCACGATCGGTGAAGTGGTTGATTACATCGCTGCCCATCAACAGGACAAAAAATAAGCAAAATCACCGGGACCGCGATGAAGCATTACTTTGTCGGCGGTCTTTTTTTCCAAAGATTTTCGATCAAACAGAAAGGAAGTTTTCCCCATTAAGGAATTAGAAGACTATCTTGCCAAGGAGTTTGGCATTCATTTCAACAACCCAGATCTGCTGGCGGAGGCCTTTACGCAGGCTTCATACGTTAATGAGCATCCACACCAGGGGCTCAAGTACTATGAACGAATTGAGTTTTTAGGCGATGCCGTTTTGCAGCTGTTTGTCTCTGAATATATCTACAAGCGTTTCCCTAAGCTGCCACAGGGCAAACTGACACGACTACGAGCAGCAATGGTATGTGAGGACAGTTTTTCCAAGTTTGCCAAGGAATGCCATTTTGATCAATACATTCGGCTGGGCCATGGTGAAGAGATGGCCGGTGCACGTCAGCGGGCCAGCCTATTGTGTGACATTTTTGAATCGTTTATTGGTGCGCTGTACCTAGATCAAGGCCGTGATGCCGTCGAAAAGTTTATTCATCGTGTTATCTTCCCTAAGCTGGACATGGGCTGGTTTGATCATGCCGTTGATGCCAAGACCAGTCTGCAGGAATTCTTGCAGCGCAATGGGGATGTCGACATTGAATACCATCTCTTGAGTGAAGAAGGTACCGAAAACGATCCACAGTTTAAAGTCAGCGTCAGTGTGAATGGCAAGCCAATCACACAAGGCATTGGCAGCTCCAAGAAGCATGCTGAAATGCAGGCGGCCCAGGCAGCTTTGAATCAGCTGCGCAAAAACAACTAAAAGGCAGGGAATCCCGATGCGCTTATTGTCGCTTACGTTGGATGGCTTCAAGTCATTTGCCCAACCAACAACAATTGAATTTCGCCCAGGAATGACCGGGATTATTGGTCCCAATGGTAGTGGTAAGTCAAACATCATCGAGGCTATTCGCTGGGTTTTGGGTGAACAGTCAGCCAAGACCTTGCGAGGCAACAAAATGGCAGATGTCATTTTTAATGGTTCTGAAGACCGGGCACCGTTGAATCGGGCTCTGGTTTCGATTGCTTTTGACAACAGCGACCACTACTTGAACAGTGACTTTTCTGAACTTAAGATCACGCGCAAGCTGTATCGCAACGGCGACAGCGAGTATCTGATCAACAATCAGCAGGTCCGCTTGCGAGATATCGTTGATCTGTTTGTTGACTCTGGCGTTGGTCGTGAGTCGTTTTCTGTGATCTCACAAGGCCGCATTGCCGAGATTTTTAATGGCAAGCCAACCGATCGCCGTGCCATCATCGAAACGGCGGCTGGTGTATCAAAATACAAGCAAAACAAGGCAACGGCTGAAAAACGATTGGATACCACGCGTGAAAATCTGAACCGCGTCAACGACATCGTATCCGAACTGGAAGATCAATTGGAACCGCTAGCCGAACAGAGTGCCTTGGCTCAAGATTATCTGGAGCAAAAGGGCAAGTTTGATCTGTTGGACAAAACCAAAACGGTCCGCCAGCTGGATGCTGGTCAGACAGCCCTAAAACAGGTTGTCGCCAGACAGGAAAATTCACAATCAATGGCAGCCGAATATGATGAGCAGGCTAAAGCGGCTGCCCAAAAACTGGCGCAGCAACAAGCACAGCAAAAACGGCTGTTAACGGTCAAAGACGAGCTGCAGCAAAAGATCCTGGATGCCACTACGATGATCGGCAAGCTCAACAGCAAACAGTCGCTTTCATCAGTTCGCCTTGAGCAGCGTGAGAATGAAAAGCAACGTTTAATGGCTCAGCAAAATGAGCTTGAAGCACAGCTTGCTGAAACAAATCACACGCTGAAATCGCAAAACGAGTCGATTGCCAAACAACAGCAGTCTATCAAAGAGCATCAAAAGGCGCTAAACGAGGCCAAGTCGCAAAGTGCCGAACAGCGCTCGCAACAGTTGGCTCAGCAACTGGAAAATATGCGTGATCAGCAGGTTGATCTGTTGCAAAAACAGGCAACGGCTCGCAACCAGCAGACTTTTTTAAAGCGCAGTCATGAACAGGCGCTCAGTCAGTATCAACAGTACAGCGACGAATTGAAGAATATCCAAGAACGTCTGCAGACCGCTCAGCAAAATGCTGATCAACAGGCCCAGACCGTTTCAAATGCCCAAAGCGTATTGGTACAAAAAACGGCTCAGCTCAATCAAGAACGCAGTCAGCAAAGTCAGCTGCAGCAGCAATATGAACATATCCAGCAAGCATGGTATCAAGTACTGGGCGACGTTAGATCCTGTAAGGCGCGCGTCAACAACTATCAAGCTATGGCTGCTGATTACACTGGTTACTACAGTGGTGTTCAAAACGTCTTAAAGCGGCGTCGGCAGTTTAATGGCCTGTTTGGTCCAGTCAGTGAGCTGATCAAGGTACCGCAAGAATACACAACGGCTCTGGAAACAGTGCTGGGTGGACAATTACAGCATCTGGTCGTAGCCACGCAAAACGATGGTAAGCAGATCATCAATTATCTGGTTAGACAGCGTGGCGGTCGGGCAACGATTCTGCCACTGGATACGCTCCGTGGCGGCTATCAGCCAAGAAATCTAGATCGCCTGCGGGCGCTGCCAGGCTTCGTCGGTCGGGCCAGTGAACTGATTCAATATGATCCACGTTTCCAGGTCGTCATCGATCATTTATTGAGCAATACGATCGTGGCTGATAATCTTGACCATGCCACGCAGCTCGCCAAGGCCGGCCAGCATCAGGTTCGCGTGATTACACTGGATGGTCAGCTGATCAATACCAGCGGTGCCATGACCGGTGGGGCCAGCCGCAGTCAGCGGATTGGTTTGTTGAGCCAGCAGCAGATGGTCGAAAAGATGAAACAAGAGCTGCAGGCCCAACAGCAGCGTGCCAGTGAATTAGAGCAAAAGGTTAGACAGCTCGAACAGGCTCGTCAAAGCAACCAGCAGACCCTTGCCAGTCTTCAAAATGAGACGGCCCAGGCCAATCAGCAGCTGAATGAGGCGAAGGCCAATCAGCAACTGGCCGACAGTCAGCTGGCTGAACTCAAGCGCCAACTTAAGGCGTTAGATTACCAAGCCAATGCAGCCGGCAATCCAGAACAGTTTGAACGCGAAATGTCTACGGCCAAAGAAAACGAGCAGCAGCTGGCTGATCAGTTGGTGCAGCTAAAGGCCGATATGGAAAAGATCAAGCAGCAGCAAAGTGATCTGCAAAACAACGCCAGCGCGCAGCTTGAGCAGCTCCATGAAATGCAGCAATGGCTGGCCGTGGCACGGGAACGACTGCGCCAGGCTAAAGAACAGGCAGCTGAGCTTGAAGAACGCAGCCAGGATATTGAAAAACGTTTGGCTGAGCTCAAGCAGCAGCTGCAGTTACTGGATGAGAATGATCAGCAGCAGGCCGATGATCGTCAAACGACGGCCGCGGCCTTAAAAGAAACTGAACAGCAGCTGCAGGATGCGCAAAAGCAGCTGGAAAGCTGTGATGAAAAACTAACAACGCTAAATGATCAGCTGCAGGACGCCAATGAGCAAAATGATCGGCTACAGGCCTTGCAACGGGCAGCTATCGAAGACCTTTCTGGCATCAAGGCGCAGCGGGCACGTCTGGAGATGAGAATTGACCAGGGCCTGAATCGTTTGAGTGAGACTTATTCAATGACGCTGGCTGATGCCAGACAGGAACTCAGTCCATTGAGCGATGACGAGCTGAACCGTCAGCTGAAGCTTTTGAAGCGCGGTCTAGACGAACTGGGACCGGTCAATACCGGAGCCATTCAGGAATATGAACGGATTTCAGAGCGCTACGACTTCTTAACCAATCAAAAAGCCGATTTGGAAAAGGCTCGCGATCAGCTGCAAGAAACCATGAATGCCATGGATGAACAGGTTAAGACGCGCTTTGTTAAGACGTTTAAGGAGGTCTCAGCCGCTTTTGCCGAAACGTTCGCTACAATTTTTGAGGGTGGTCAGGCTAAATTGGTACTGACGGATCCAGATGACGTTTTGACTAGCGGGGTGGACATTATGGCCCAGCCGCCTGGCAAGCGTAACCAACAGCTGAGTCTGCTTTCTGGTGGGGAAAAGGCACTGACAGCGATTGCTCTGCTGTTTGCCATCTTAAAGGTGCGGCCGGTGCCATTTGCCATTTTAGATGAGCCCGAAGCTGCTTTGGATGAGGTTAACGTTGATCGATTTGCCAAGTATCTGGGGCGTTTCGGTGAGGATGGACCACAGTTTATCGTGATTACGCACCGAAAAGGGACCATGATGAATGCCAACGTTTTGTATGGGGTCACCATGCAGGAGTCCGGGGTTTCCAAGATGGTTTCGGTTGACGTACAAGAAGCGTTGAATGGCGAAGATCAGAACTAGATTAGAAAGAAGGCGCAATAATGGGATTATTTGATATTTTTCGTCGCAAGTCCAAGCATAAAAAAGAAGCAGTACCGGAATCCGCGGCTAGCGAAAATGCTGAAAGCCAAGCTGCGGCTAGCGAAAGTACAGTCGCTGAAACTGTAGCCAGTGAGAGTGCTGCAACTGAAAGCGAAACTACTGAAAACGCAGCAAGCCAAGCATCAGTAGAATCTGCAGTCAGTGAGGTCGCTTCAGCATCTACTCAGCCAGCTGACCAGGCTGATGAAAAAGATGCGGCAACGACTGCAGCCATGCAAAAATCCGCTGCAATTGCCGAAAAACAGGCGGCCCAGTCTGATGCAGCACGTAAAGAGGCTCAAGAAGCAGCCGAACAAGCTCAATCACAGGCTGCTCAACAAAGTGCTGCTGCGGCCAAAGAACAGGCCGCTCAGTCTGATGCAGCACGTAAAGAAGCCCAAGAAGCAGCCGAACAAGCTCAATCACAGGCTGCTCAACAAAGTGCTGTTGCGGCCAAAGAACAAGCGGTCCAATCAGCTCAATCAGTTACTGAATCGGCAGCTAGTGATGAAGCAGTGGCATCAAAACAGGCACAGTCAGCAGTTGCTGAAAAGGTACAAGCAGTTGAGTCAGAAGCTAATGATGAAAACAAATCAACGGTTGAAACCAATGAAGTTGCATCAGTAACCGATACTGTTACAAGTGAGACTGCGGATGTAACCGAAAAAGCATCAACTCAAAGCGAGGCTAGCGAAGCAGCAGAACAGTCGGCTGACGTTACGAAAGATAAAGCAACTGAGGCTGATGATGACAAAAACACGGAGAGTGATTCACAAGCTGTCGCAGCTGGAAACGAAACGGAAAGTCAGACTGAAGAATCGACGACTGAAAAGTATGATCGCGGTCTGAAAAAGTCACGGACCGGTTTTGGAGCCAAATTGAACCACTTCTTGGCTAATTTCCGTCACGTTGATGAGGATTTCTTTGAAGATCTTGAAGACCTCTTGATTGAATCCGACGTTGGCTATGATATGGCAATGAAGATCTCTGATGAACTGCGTGAAGAGGTTAAGCTACAAAATGCCAAGAGCAAGCAGGATGTCTCCAACGTCATCATTGAAAAGATGGTTGATCTTTATGAGGACGCGGGGATTGATGAAAATCCCGACCTCAACTTTGCAAAAGAAGGTCCAACTGTCATCATGTTCGTCGGGGTCAATGGTGCCGGTAAGACCACGACAATCGGTAAGATGGCCAAGCGCTTCAAGGATGAAGGCAAGCGCGTGCTGCTGGCAGCTGGTGATACGTTCAGAGCTGGGGCTGTTGAGCAGCTGGACGTTTGGGCTAAGCGTGATGGCGTTGATATCGTTATGGGCCCGGCCAATGGTGATCCAGCCGCAGTTGTCTTTGACGGTGTCAAGAAGGCCAAAGAAGAGAACTATGATATTTTACTGGTTGATACGGCTGGCCGACTGCAAAATAAAGTCAATCTGATGAACGAGCTGGCTAAAATGAAGCGGATCATGGCGCGTGAGATTCCGGATGCACCGCATGAAGTGCTATTGGTTTTGGATGCCACGACTGGTCAAAATGCCTTGAACCAAGCCAAACTGTTTAAGGAAAGTACTGATGTTTCCGGCATCGTCTTGACCAAACTGGATGGTACGGCGCGTGGTGGGATCGTGCTGGCGATTAGAAATGAGCTCCATCTGCCGGTTAAGTACGTTGGTCTGGGCGAAAAGGTTACCGACTTGCAGAAGTTTGATGCTGGCGACTTTGTCTACGGACTGTTCAAAGGTCTGGTTGTCGAAAAATAAGAGGTGCTGGCCGTGGATATTGAAAAAAACGAGCGTATCAACGCACTGTTTGAGTTCTACCAGCCACTGCTGACCAAAAAGCAGAACGAATATATTCAGCTCTATTATGCCGACGACTATTCGCTTGGCGAGATTGCCGAAGAATTTGAGGTTTCGCGGCAGGCAGTCTATGACAACATCAAGCGGACCGAAAAAATTTTGGAAAGCTATGAGGACAAATTGCACCTCTATGCTGATTTTGAGATGCGCAATCGCCAGGCGGATCGGATTCAACGCTATGTCAAGGAGCATTATCCAGATGATGCCGAATTGAATAATCTGATTGCCAATATGGAAAACATGGAAGAAGAATAAATCAAGCTGGTCGACTCGGATTGAGTTGACCAGCTTTTTTGATTGATATTGCTACAGCAGCCTAGAACACGAATATTTGCTTGTTTTGTCGTTTGGGATCTGATTAAGGTCTCAGAACGTGATCAGAATAGTTTAAGTACTGATTGAATGGTCTAAGTTAGCGCGATGCAGCTTAGGACACGGGTGGAATGGCTAAAAGATTTATAACTCACTGCCAAGTAGTTTATAATGATAAAATCTTTTTGTTATAATAGAAACTGTTTGAACTATAAATTAACCTCATCGGCTGCATTTGCTCGGCCTGATGAAAAGAGGAGTAAAAAATGGCATTTGAAGGATTGACTGATCGTCTGCAAAAGGCGATGGAAAAACTGCGGCGCAAGCCCAAAGTGACGGAGGCCGATCTGCGCGAAACCATGCGTGAAATCCGGTTGGCACTTTTGGAAGCCGACGTTAACTTTGCCGTTGTTAAGGACTTTGTCAAAACGGTTCGTGAAAAGGCCGCCGGAGCCGAGGTACTCAAGGGCTTAAATCCTGCTCAGCAGATCGTTAAAATCGTTAATGAAGAATTAACCAAGCTGATGGGTGAGGAAGCCGTACCGCTGAACAAGGCACCACACATTCCAACCGTAATCATGATGGTCGGATTGCAAGGTGCTGGTAAAACGACGACGGCCGGTAAAATGGCATTGCGTCTGAAAAATGAAGAAAACGCCCGACCAATGTTTATCGCGGCCGACGTTTACCGACCAGCCGCAATTACGCAGCTGCAGCAGGTTGCTGATCAGATTGGCGTACCAGTTTTTGAGGAAGGAACCGAAAAAGATCCCGTTGACATTGTTAGAGACGGGATGGAGCAGGCCAAGCAGAATCATAACGACTATGTAATCATCGATACGGCTGGGCGGCTGCAGATTGACGAGCAGCTGATGGACGAGCTGGTCAATATTAAACAGCTGGTTAATCCAAATGAAATCCTACTGGTTGTCGATGCCATGACTGGTCAAAACGCGGTCAAGACGGCTGAAGGGTTCAACGATAAGCTGGATATCACTGGCGTTGTTTTGACCAAGCTGGATGGCGATACCCGTGGTGGGGCGGCCATGTCGATTCGGGCGGTTACTGGCAAGCCAATCAAGTTTGTCGGTGAGGGTGAAAAGATGGAAGATCTCGATGTCTTCCATCCCGACCGGATGGCCTCACGAATTTTGGGCATGGGGGACATGATGACCCTGATCGAAAAGGCCCAAAAGAACTTCGATGAGGAAAAAGCCCAAGAAACCATGGACAAGATGCGCGCCAACGAGTTTGACTTCAACGACTTTTTGGAGCAGATGGATCAGGTTACCAAGATGGGTCCGCTGGAAAATATCTTAAAGATGATGCCAGGGATGGCCAACAATCCGGCTTTGAAGAACATCAATATTGATCCTAAGCAATTTGCCCACATCAAGGCCATCATTTTGTCAATGACGCCTGAAGAGCGAGAAAACCCTGATCTGATGAACCCAAGTCGGCGGCGACGTCTGGCAGCTGGTTCTGGTCGGCCGATTGTTGAGGTTAACCGGATGATCAAGCAATTCAACCAGATGCGCAAGATGATGAAGCAGGTTACCAACGGCAATTTTGGTGGTCTGCAGAACATGATGGGCGGTCAGATGCCTGGCATGGGCGGCAAGATGGGTCAAATGGCGATGAATCGCATGGCTCGGCAAGCCAAAAAGCGGCAGCAGCAAAAACTGCGGAAGCTGCGCAACAAGCACAAGCGCCGCTAAAATATGGTTTTGGTTTGGTGACTTTCTTTATTCAGCCAAGTTAAAAACCAATCACGAATAACTTAATTCAAACCCTGTCTCAACTGCGAGGCAGGGTTTTTAATTTGTCCAAAAAATTTGCTACAGCATTGGATAACCAAAATCACCAGCAGCTGTAATTGATGCCCAGAAAGTTCAGCTGCTAGTTAGTTGTTGGTTACTCATTGAGTCGGCTCAAATTGAAAATGGATCTTGAATGATGCACGAACTGATAATTCTGGATCATCAAAAGCCTTATGGGACAAGCGTTTTGCTTAATTAGCAGCAGATATTTTTTATTTGGTACTTGCAAAAAAACAAAGCTTTGGTATTATTTAGTTAGTTACTTATGTAATTGACCAAGGAGATAAATAGGGAGGTCTGGTCATGCAGTTTGAATTTGACCAAACGGAGCCAATCTATCAACAGATTGCTGATCAATTGGAAGACATGATCTTTACCGGTCTGTTGAAGGAAGGAGAGCAGGCGCCTTCAACTACGCAGCTTTCTCAAGAGCTGCACATCAATCCGGCGACCGTGCTCAAAGGCATGCGACAGCTGGTTGATCGGGGGCTGTTAGAAAAGCATCGCGGCTTGGGAATGTTTGTAGCAGCGGGAGCTCAAGCCAAGATAGTTGAAGAACGTAAAGACACATTTTATGAAAACTATATTAAAAGCCTGCTGGAAGAGGCCAGCAAGCTGGGAATCACTGAAGAGCATCTACTCGAATTGATCAAACGGGGGTATCAAGATGGAACTATTAAAGGTTAGCCAACTTACCAAAAAATATGGGCGGCAGACGATTTTGGACGATATCAGTCTGACGCTTTCGCCGGGTAAGATTTACGGGCTGTTGGGGCGCAATGGAGCTGGCAAGTCAACGCTATTGAATCTGATCGTTAATCGAATCCTGCCAAACAGCGGTACGATTAAGCTGGGGAATGATGATATCAATGATAATGACGCGGCATTAACGCAGTTTTATCTGATGAGCGAGGTCAATCTCTATCCTAAGCACGTGACTTTAAAACAAATGTGGGAAATGGCGGATCTTTCTTATGGCAGCTTTAATTTTAATCGGGCACGGCGGCTGTTAAAAGAATTTGATATTCAAGACGAGAACGTAAAACTGAGTAATCTTTCGACCGGTCTGCAGACGGCGGCTAAGCTGATCGTGGCATTATCGGTCAACGCTAATTATGTTTTCTTGGATGAACCGATTCTGGGACTGGATGCCAACCATCGCGACGTTTTTTACCAAGAACTGCTCAAGGCTTATGAAGAAAACGTCAAGACCTATGTGTTGTCAACGCACCTGATTGAGGAGATCCAGCAGCTGGTTGAGCACATCTTTATTCTGGATAATGAAAAGATTACCGTTGACGCCGATGTGGATGATCTACTAGGCGAAATGTTTGTAATCAGCGGTCCGGCAATGCTGGTTGAAGAGTACGTTAAGGATCAAAACGTATTGGGAACGCGCAGTCTAGCTGGCATCAAGACCGCGTTCGTACGTGGCGCGCTGAGTGAAGAAAAGGAGATTCCGGATCAGATTCAAATCAAGCATCCGGACCTGCAGCAGGCTTTTATCTATCTGACGAAGAAGTAGGGGGAGCATTATGATTTCAGCAAAACAAAAACTCGTGATTCGAACTGACCTATACCGCTGCGGCAGGGGCTTTGTGATTGCCGCAATCTGGCTAGCCGCAATTCAAGCTTTCTTTGCCATTGTCAACTTGATCTTTGGAGGAATTGGCTTTGGTGACTTATTGGATGATCTACGCGGGATCTTTAGCGGCTGGACGTTTATTGCCAGCGTTACGCCATTTGTTTATTTCTTGATCACGCCATACAGCAATTTTAAATGGACGATTCAAAACGGTATCTCACGCAAGACTTTGTGGCGCTCGCAAATGATCAGCGCCGTAGTAATCACACTGATCCAAGAATTGGCAATTATTATTTTCAACTTCTTGGCAAACGGTTCGCTATCTGAGAAAATCATCTACAATAACTCGATTTCAATTTGGTGGGGGCTGTTGTTTGAGCTGTTGCTGCTGTTTGAAACGACGATGACGGCAACGGCAATCGGTTACTTCTTTGGCTTGCTCAGTCGGAAATGGAAGCTTATCGTAGCAATCGGTGGCCCAATTTTGGCAATGTTTGTCATTTACTATCTGATGCTATTTTTAAGTAAACTGGGTATCTTTGAACTCATCGGCGCCAACTGGTCGATCAATCTGACTGGCCAAGCTGCCGAAACGGCTATTATCGTGACATTGATCACCTGCGTGGTTGTCTGGACGCTATTGATGATGCTGGTCTCACGCATCAGTGCCAAACACATGCAGCTGCGGCGCGACTAATCATTAAATGATCCCTACCTATCAATCAGGCGGGGATTTTTTATTTAGCTTGTATTATATTTTAGAAATTTTGATAGACTATTATTGATGCAGCAATGTTTTTGAAAAAAGTTTAGCCTGTCAAGAAAAAATACTTTACATTCACTTGAATGACTGGTATATTATTAGCTGTTAGAAAAAATCAAGGAGGTGTGAATCAATGTCAGTAAAGATCCGTTTAAAGCGTATGGGTTCTAAGAAGCGCCCATTCTACCGTATCGTGGTTGCCGACTCACGTTCACCACGTGATGGCCGTTTCATCACGACGCTGGGTACTTACAACCCACTGACCACTCCAAAGGAAGTTAAGTTCGACGAAGACGCCGTTATGGACTGGCTGCAAAAGGGTGCCCAACCTTCAGATACTGTTCGCAACATGTTCCAAAAAGCTGGTATCATGAAGAAGCTGCACGAAGCCAAGTACGCTTCCAAGAAGTAGTGGTAAATAGTCATGACTGAGACAAATCTAGAGACACTGATTCGTACCCTGGTCACGCCGTTGGTCAAGCATCCGGATGCAGTTCGCATCACCGAATCAGAGACTGATCGGTATCACCGGTACGTCCTCGACGTTCATCCGGCTGACGTCGGTCGCGTGATTGGTCGGCAGGGACATGTTGCTTCCGCACTGCGTACCGTAGTCGAAGGCATGCGTTCTAAGCGGCCCAACTCTAAGAAAGTCCGGTTGGTGATTAATGACCATCGACATTAAATAAAAACTCCCACACCAACTCTGTGGGAGTTTTTCTATTATTCGGAGGATTTTTAAATGCAATATTATAATGTTGGTAAAATCGTCAATACGCATGGAATTCGCGGCGAGGTTCGCGTGATTGCCACGACTGATTTTCCTCAAGAGCGTTTCCAAAATGGCGCGGTCCTTTATCTAAAGCAGTCTGCCGGTGAGCCATTACGCCTGGAAGTTGCCGGCGCGCGTCAGCATAAGGGAATGTGGCTGGTTAAGTTTAAAGGCTATGACAATATCAATGACGTGCAGAGCTTCCGTGACCACGAATTGATGGTAACTGAAGACGAACAGCAGCCATTAGAAGAGGGTCAGTACTACTACCATCAAATCATTGGCTTGACGGTTAAGACGCTGGAAGGACGCGAATTGGGCGTAATCAAAGAGATTCTTTCGCCAGGTGCCAATGACGTCTGGGTCGTCAAACGAACCGGTCAAAGCGATCTTTTATTGCCGGTAATTGATGATGTTGTCAAAAACGTTGATCTGGACAAGGGCGAAGTCGACGTTGAATTAATGGAAGGACTGGAATAATGCGAATTGATGTTTTAAGTCTGTTTCCGGACATGTTTAAGCCAACGTTGGGTCAGTCAATCGTGGGGCGGGCTCAGGATGATGGTTTTTTGGATATTCATGTAACTGATTTTCGTCATTTTACAACCGACAAGCACAATCATGTCGATGACGCGCCGTTTGGTGGTGGTGCCGGCATGCTGCTGCAGGCTCAGCCGATTTTTGATGCGATGGCGGCAATTGATGAAGAAGCTCAAAAAGAAAACTATCCGAAAGGCCGTGTCATCTTAATGGATCCAGCTGGGCGCAAGTTCGATCAAGACTACGCTCAAGAACTGGCCCAAGAAGAACACTTGACGTTTATCTGCGGTCACTATGAAGGTTATGATGAACGAATTCGCCAGCTGGTAACCGATGAAGCCTCGCTAGGTGACTACGTGCTGACCGGTGGTGAATTGGCGGCCATGGTTATGATTGATGCCACGGTGCGATTCGTGCCAGGTGTCTTGGGCAATATGTCTTCTTCAATGGGCGACTCGTTCAGCAATGGGCTGCTGGAATATCCTCAATACACGCGGCCAGCTGAGTTTCGCGGGATGAAGGTACCAGAAGTGCTGACCAGCGGCAATCATGAAAAAATTCGGCAGTGGCGGATGTATCAATCGTTAAAGCGCACCTGGGAACGCCGCCCCGATCTGATTGAACAGGCCAAACTGTCCCGCGAGCAGCAGATTATGCTTCAAGACATTAAATTGGGTGAAGACCCAACGATGCAGTAGGCGACGCGCATGATTAAGAATAAGTTTTTAAAACGACTGCTGGCTAAAGAAGATCCAACCGTCTATCAACTCAAGGATGCATCGCTGGAGCCTTCATTGACGACTTTGGATCTGATCGGTCTGGGGACGGGGATGGTCGTGGGGACGGCGATCTTTACTCTGCCAGGGATCGTAGCTGCTGAACATACCGGACCAGCCGTGCCATTGGCGTTTATCGTGGCGGCGATCGGAGCGGGGCTTTCCGCTTTGGCCTACGCGGAAACGGCCTCAGTGCTGCCGTTTGCCGGTTCGGCGTTTTCTTGGATGAACGTTTTGTTCGGCGAGTTTTTTGGCTGGATCGCGGGCTGGGCGCTGCTGGCGGAATATTTTATCTCCGTAGCGTTCGTTGCCTCGGGCTGGTCGGCGTATATGCAGGGCTTTTTGGGCAGTTTCGGCGTTAAATTGCCAGTTGCACTGACTGGTGGCTTTAATCCGGCTAAGGGCTCGTATGTCGACATTTTGGCGGCGATGGCGATATTGATTGTCGGCTGCTTGATCGCACGTGGCATTCATCAGGTCAGTCGCGTCGAGAATACGATCGTGGCCGTCAAGCTGATCGTGATTATCATGTTTGTCGTAATTGGCGCGACTGCCATTCATCCACAAAACTATGTACCGTTTATTCCCACACACCAGCCAGGAACGACTTTCGGAGGCTGGCAGGGGATCTTGGCTGGCTCTTCGCAGATTTTCATCGCCTATGTGGGCTTTGATGCAATTGCGGCCAATACTGCTGAAACCAAGGATCCTCAACACACGATGCCCAAAGGATTGATTGGCACGCTGCTGTTGGGAACAAGCTTTTTCATTGCCGTTTCGCTGGTTTTAGTGGGGATGTTTAAATACAGCCGCTATGCCAATAATGCCGAACCGGCTGCCTGGGCACTGCGGCATTCAGGTCATTATTTAACGGCCAACCTGCTTTCGGTAGTAGCCTTGATTGGGATTTTTTCAGCTTTGATCGCAATTCTGCTGGCCTCATCGCGTCTGATTTATGCGTTCGGACGGGATGGTCTGCTGCCAAGCCGGCTGGGTCATATTGATGATAAGCACGTTCCCGATCACGCATTATGGCTGATCACGGTGCTGGCGATGATTCTCGGCTCCGTATTTCCATTTACTTTTTTGGCGACGCTGGTTTCGGCCGGGACCTTGATTGCCTTTATCTTTGTCTCGTTGGGAATCTATGCGTTAAGGAAACGGGAAGGCGTCGACCTGCCGGAAGCCAAGTTTAAGATGCCGGGCTATCCGGTTTTGCCAGCCATCTCGGTTGTCTATTCAATCGTTATTTTTGCTGGTTTGAATATTGATGCCAAACTGCTGATGATTGGCTGGTTCGTTATTGGTTTGATAATCTACTTTGCCTATGGAATCAAGCATTCAAACCTGAATCAGCAGTTTAAAAAGGTTGTCAAGTGATTTAACCTTGCAGTCGTTAGGGGAATATGTTATATTATGTCTTGGCTTTTTATGGCCATAACAACGGTATTCCGCTGCTGAAATCGGGCAAGAATATCGACGAAAGGAAAAAATATTATGCGTCAAAACCAATTGATTGAAAAGATCACCGCCAGCCAACTGCGCGATGACATTCCAGAATTCCGCGCCGGTGACACGGTTCGCGTCCACGCCAAGATCGTTGAAGGTACTCGTGAACGTATCCAGATCTTCCAAGGTGTCGTTATCAAGCGTCACGGTGCAGGCATTTCTGCTACTTACACTGTTCGTAAGATTAGTAACGGTGTCGGTGTTGAACGTACTTTCCCAGTTCACTCCCCACGTGTTGCTAAGATCGAAGTTGTCCGTTACGGTCGCGTTCGTCGTGCTAAGCTGTACTACCTGCGTGAACGTACTGGTAAGTCCGCTCGTATTCCTGAACGCCGTCGCGACGTTAAGTAGTCGAGTGTCGACCAAAACCCTTGCTGTGCAAGGGTTTTTCTTTTTGCCTAATTTTAAAAATATGGATTGAGTTTGTGAATTTTTGCCAATTATTTGCTTGTGGTAGCAAAATGGTAGCAAACTTGTCACAAATTTTCCAATTGATCACGATTTTTCACAATTGCTTCGTGAGTAACGTGTGTGTAGATTTCCTGAGTAACCCGACTGTTAGAGTGACCAACCCGCTGCTGGATGACATACATCGGCACGCCGAGTTCAGCCAGCTTAGAGATATGAGTGTGGCGAAAGATGTGTGAGCTGACTGGTTTGTCAATTTTTAGTTTTTTAGCTGCATTACGTAAAAAAGTATTGAACGCTGATATTTGAATCGGTGTATGATGTTTAGTAGTGAATAGATAGCCATGCCCATCAGCATAGGCGTACCGATCACGATATATTTCGACTGCCCGCCTGGAGAGCGCAACATCGCGCATTCCGGCGGGCGTTTTTGTTTGGTCGGTTTTATGCCATTCAGACATTTTAAGCTTGGTATGTTGGATCTACACTATCTTGTATTGGTGAGTGCTGATATTAGATTTCGGGTATAAAAAAGAGGACAAAAGCCGTCCCCTTAAGCTACAAATTACGATTTGGCAAAGATCCAAAACAAAGCCCACATCATTAACACTGTGAGCTAATAAAAAAGAGCGCCTATTAAGCGCCCCTCAACCGGTTCGGTACGTGAGGAGCTACCTCAACACCGTTTTGCGCACCGGCCTTCTAATCATCATGCTTGTATTATACCACATTCTATTTATGATACAATATTTCTTGCGCACCGAGTGGGTAGCTCCCACTTAAGCCTGTGTGTATTAGGAGGTGACTCCTATGGGACATTGGTTCCTTCTGATCATCATCGTGCCTAATAAGCACGCTAAAAAGTTAATTAAGTGGTTGTTCAAGTAACACCCCCAGCGCTCATTAGTTTGGATACTGATTGGGCGCTTTTTATTTTGCAAAAAAATTAGATTTTTAAGCGGCAGGTGCTTATAGGCTTTTCCCCTTGATAAAATCAAAATTGAGGTGGAAATCATGTATAACTATAAAAAAGACTTAATTACAATTATTAATGCAACAACGCTCGACAAACAAGGAATTGATGCAGTACAGGCGGCAGTCAATCTGCTAAAGCATCAAGCCGGTTATGAAAAATACTTTCAACAAGGACCAGTCGCTAAGGCTAATGACAAAAATGATTTTATGCCAACTAATCGACAAACTGCTAACAGTGCCGAACAGCCAGTAAGCCAGGTGCGGGCAGGAGATGGCCAGCCGATTAATCCGTGAACTGGTATCGCGATAGATGCCGGAACAACGAATGAACAGTCAATCAGTCGGCCAACCGCAGCTGCAACAGATTCCAAAGCAGAAGATGGCCAGCCGATCAATCCGCAGACTGCCATCACTGCTGATATGCAATGGTCGGCGGATTCTCAAAAACCTACTGATGAAGACAAAGGCGCGGTATTTGATCAGCTCAACGGCGAAAAAGATCTTGTCAACAATCAGACGGCTACGCAACCAGCTCTGTCTGACAATAATGAAAAAGATAGCCAGGCATCGGCTGCAAATTCAGTTGAACAGACTGATCAGGTATTGAATCTGTCACAGTACAACGCCATTCGGAAATTCAAATCAGTTAATGAAACCATTGGTAATGAATTGAAGATGCTGCTCAAGAATGCCGATTATGAAGCCAAACTGGCGGATTTAAAACAAAATCTGGAAGCCTATCATCATGACTTAAAGCCAAGTGATGGAGCATGCGTTGATATTTTCTATTCATTGGTAATGCAGCGGCTGAAATGCGCGCAGCAGCTGGCAGACTCATTCCAAGACTATCAAACAAAAATGACGAAATTGGTTGAGCAGCTGCTGATCAATAATCTGGAAAAACTTAACGATGCCTCTGATACTGACCAACTGACCGAACTCAGCACGCTGATTGAAAACGCCAAACAGAACAATTGGCTAAAAACCGCTAAGATTACAGAATTTGAACACCGACTGACTGAGCAAGCGGCTAAGCTAAATTCTTAAAACAGCCAATCGCAGTCGACAAATGACCAACCTCAAACGGCAGCGGATGAAGATTTTCAAAGGCTGCTTGATGAAACGATGCCGCAGCTCGATTCGCCGCTTTATGATCTGCGTAAAGGCGAGTACATTGTAAAACGGCGCTTAAATGGGGCTAAGCTCTTGGATTGTAATGGACAGCAGGCATTTTTCATTGGCGAGAAGCTGCTCAAAAAGCGGCACCTGCAGTCTGGCGATGTGGTCAAGGTTAGTGGCAAGCCATACCTTACTGATGAAAAATTCTATCTGGGTAAAGTTGTTGATCATCAAGAAATGCCTGATGACAATCCAATCGAGGTATTTAGCCAGGCCGTAATTGAAAAGCATGCTGATTAGCTGGTCGTTACTCGTGATATCTACGGTAACGAGCTAAAGCCTAAGGAACAGCCGGTAGTTTACAAAATTAGTTCACTTGATCAAGAAAAACTGAAACTCAATGTTGGCGATATTATCGATCTGGCCTGGTATACCAATAACGATGCCTTGGCGGACGATCCCCAAAGCTGCATTGCGATTCGGTGGCTCTACCCAATTGATGAGGTAAAAAAAGCCGGTCAAACGGGGGGTACTATACCCTGTCAAGGTAACGCTTAAAAAATAAAAATTAATCTATACAGCCTCATTGCGGAAGTCTTCCGCAGTGAGGTTGCTTCGTTTGTTGGAAATTTCGACTGTGTTGATGTATTTAACATCTTGATTAACCAAATCTTTCAGTTCTGCCAAAGTTTGCGGATGTGAATGATACGCCATCCAGATGTACTTAAAGTCGCCCCAATAGTGCTCAATCACTGCGTTATCTGCGGGAGTGCTGGGCGCAGAGAGACTGTGCCTACTATTATGGCTGGTTAAGTAGTTGTTAAAGTCTTTTGAAGTATAGGCAGCGCCACGATCCGTATGAATCATTGGTGCGAAGGTTCCAGCCTGCTTAGTAGCGCGTTTAAAGACTTCCATTGCGGCTTCTGCTGTCTCAGTTGGCGAAATATGATAACTGAGCACATAACGACCGTATAAGTCCAAAACTACGTGTAAACGAACCTTGTTATTGCGGCCGTAGGTTAGTTCTGTCGTATCGGACACCCAAACCAGATTCGGCGCTATCTGAATAAATTTCCGTTCCAATAAATTATCCTCTTGATACTGTTGTTGTTCTTTCTTGCGACTGCGCTTTTTCTGACGGACATCAGCTTTAATGCCGTGTTTTCGCATGATTCGACGCACGCGCTTAATATTGATACGAAAGTCAAACGAAAAGGTGTATTCTGGAATTTCTTGATTTTTCCCGTTCTCATTGTTCAAAATCGCGGTTACTTTTTTGTAACCAGCACAGTTCTGATGGCGTTTTTCAATCTGATAGATTACTTCCAAAATTGCCTGGTTCTCAATTTTTCTTTGTGTTGGCTGTCTTTTGAGCTACTGATAGTATGATTTGCGTGAAACCTTGGTAATTTTAGTCAGTTCGCTAACGGAACCTGCGGTTTCGTTGATTAATTCTTGAACCGCTTGATATCGTCCGGTCGCTTCACCCCCCGATTGCGTATTTCGACTAATTTTTTTGCAAATGCGATCTCAAGCTCCATTTCTCGATTGATTTTCTTTAGTCTTAATTTCAGCTTCAAGTCGCTCTTTTTCGGTCATCTCTTCTAAAGTTTTTTGTGGCTTGCGATGCCCGCGATTATCTTTTAAGGTTTCCCAACTGTCAGCTGCCTCATGGTATTTGCGAACCCATGAGTAGACACGCTGATAGCTTACATTAAACTGAATTGTTGCTCCTTGGTAGTCATTGTCATGGTCCAAGACCCACTGTACGATTTTGCATTTCTCTTCAAAACTAACTTTTCGACCCATTTTTCTGACTCGCTTTCTTGACTTAGTCTTTAGTTCATCATTATTGTACTGGATCGACCACTGTTTTAGTTGAGAGAGGCTACGAATATCATACTTTTCAATGATTTTTTCACCTGGGAAACCGGCTTGATACTCTTTGACGGCTTCAATCTTGGTATTTAGTGAATAGCGATGATTGAATGAACGATGGCGAACTCCCGCCAAACCATGCAAAAGAAACTGTCGAATCCATCTTGTCATCGTATTCATGATTGACATGGTGCATATCGGCATATACTTTGAGGCCGAATTCTGTCTTTTGATAGCCATAAAGCAACTCTAGTCTATTCATTGTCGAATAACTTGAAATGCAACCCCCCTTAAGGAAATAACACTTTTATTATTTCAAGTGTCACCCTTAAGGGGATTATAGCCATGAAATCTATAAAAACATCTAACTGCCCCTCCATAACGATATATCTGAGTTAAGCATACCAAAAAGGCCCTGACGCAAAACTTGCGGCAGGGTCGTGATGTTTTAGATAAATTTTGAGACAGCCAGCTTTAAAATTCAATTCGCTTCTGGAAAATCGGCTGTTGACGCAGGTCGTAAATCGAACCGGCAATCGGCGTAATGGGAAATGGTCTTAAAATGCTGCGCCGTTCAGAATGATTTGATGAAATCTGCTGCATTTCCGGTCGAGCGGCAAAAATCTGCTCCAGATACTGCTGATTGACCTCAGTTGCCGTGCCGGTTAAGGTGAAGCCAACGCTGTCCAGGGTTTCGCTGCCTTTTAAAGCCGTGATCGAGATGCGGGGATGAGCCTTTAAACGTTGATAAAATGGTTTTTGATAGGTCGTCGCAAAAATCAGCCGGTTGCCGTCTAAAACCTCGATATCAGCGACGTTGGTATGGGGATCGCCATTTTGATCAACCGTGCCAAACACAACGGACTGAAAACTATCGACAATCAGCTTGAGAAATTCATCGCCTGACAGATGGCTGTCTAACATGGGAACTGGTTTGCGTATTGTGATACCTGCTTTCTTTTATATTTTTGTGTTAATTGTAATTAAAAATATTACATTTGTATATGACCAAATGCAGCAAATTGTATCAAAGTTTCTTGATAAAAGCGCAAGACAGGTGATTTTAGAAAAAATTTGCCATTTGCCAAAAAAAGTACTTACGAAACCGAGGCAATTTTTGCTAGAATGGCAAACATGCTGATTAAGATTAAGAGTTAGCGTTAATTGAATACATCAAATTAAGTCTGCTTGCTGTTTGGTCTTTAATCAAGTCAATTTGATTAAAGGAGCAAAATATATGCAAAATTTTTCTGAACCTGCTTTTCGCGTCAAACACCCTGGCTTGACGATGGCCAGTCTGCTTTTGGGGGCTTTTGTCGGCATGTTTAGTGAAACTTCATTAAACATCGCGCTGCCAAAGCTGATGATCGTCTTTCATACCAGTACGGCCGTCTTACAATGGCTGGTGACTGGCTACATGCTGGTTATTGGGATCGTCTTGCCGCTGTCCAGTTTGATTGCCAAGTGGTTTACGACTCGCCAGATTGTGATTTTTGCCCTGCTGGATTTTATTATCGGTGCGGCAATTTCAGCACTGGCGCCTAACTTTGCGGTTCTATTGGCAGGTCGAATGATTCAAGGGATTGGTACCGGTTTGATTCTGCCACTGATGTTTACGATTGTGATGCAGATTTTCCCGCCTAAAAAGATTGGCAGCATTATGGGCATCTGCGCTTTGGTAATCATGTTTGCCCCGGCAATTGGGCCAACTTTGACTGGTTTGATTCTGGCCAAGCTTTCCTGGCGCTGGATCTTTTGGTCATTTGAAATTTTCTTGGTCATCGCTTTATGCCTGGCCGTAACAGCTTTGGAAAACATTAGTCAGCCAACGCGTCCTCACATTGATCTGCTTTCAATCATTGAATCCGTGCTTGGCTTTTCTGGTCTGGTAATTGGCGCGAGTCTGTCCAGTCTGGATGGCTGGGGTTCTTGGCCAGTTTTAGGCTCGTTTGCGGTTGGGATTTTGGTATTGATTGCCTATGTGATTCGTCAGCTGAAACTAGAAACGCCGATCTTAAATCTGCGCGTTTTCAAAGTTAAGGCATTTACAATTGGCGCTGTATTGGTCATGCTTGATTTTGGTATTATTCTTTCGGCCATGTATCTGATGCCAATGTATCTGCAAAATGGCTTACTGTTGGCCGTTGCCTTAACTGGGATCGTCATGTTGCCAGGTGGTCTGGTAAATGCTTTGGTTTCCGCGTTTGCTGGACGGATGTATGATTCAATTGGGGCCAAGCGTCCGGTCATGATTGGTTTTGTGATTGCCATCGTCGGGATCGTCATGCTGCTTTTGACGACTGATCATTCTGCAGTTGCATACGTAATTGCGGCTCACGTGATCTTGATGATTGGCTGTCCATTGGCAATGTCACCAGCGCAGACCAGTGCTCTAAACGCGCTGCGTGGACCAGCCTCCAGTGATGGCAGTACGATTTTGAATACGATGCAGCAGATTGTTGGAGCATTGGCAACTGCTCTGGCTACCAGTTTCTTGGAATTAGGCCGACACGCGGCAGCTGGCAGTCAGGCAGTGCGTTTTACGTCCGGGGTACACACGGGACTTTACTTTACGCTGGCTTTGGCAATTATCGCGCTGATCGTATCGTTTGCTTTGCCCAAACAAAGTGAAGATTAATCGTGTTATTAAGCCTTTAAAATAAATCCAAAAATTTTCAATAGACCCTCATTCTCAAAAGTATTTTTGGGAATGGGGGTCAAATTATTTTAGTCGGTGATATTTGACGATAACGACATAAAGTGATAATCTATTTTATGTTGATAACGACACTTATGAAAGGCGGAAATAAATATGGCAAACTTAAATCATATGGACAAACATTTCAAAACGCTGGATGACTTTTTGGGAACACATTTCATCTATACGTATGACAATGGCTGGGAATATGAATGGTACGCTAAAAATGATCATACGGTTGACTATCGGATTCATGGCGGAATGGTTGCCGGCCGTTGGGTTAAGGATCAACCAGCGCACATTCATCAATTAACGGAAGGAATTTACAAGATTGCCTGGACTGAACCAACGGGAACTGATGTCGCGTTGGATTTCGTTCCTAATGAACATAAGCTTAATGGTACGATTTTCTTTCCAAAATGGGTACAGGAACATCCAGAAATTACGGTTTGTTTCCAAAACGAACACATTGATTTAATGCATGAATCGCGTGAAAAGTATGAAACCTATCCAAAATTAGTAGTGCCTGAGTTTGCGACGATTACCTACATGGGCGACGCTGGTCAAGATAATGAAGAAGTCATCAATGAAGCCCCTTATGCCGGCATGACTGACGATATTCGCAATGGCCGTTTCTTTGATGAAAATTACCATCGTCTGGCTAAGTAGCTTGTTATATAATGTTTTGCAGAATCAGATAAGGAAGGATGCTGCAAAATGCCGCAAAAAAGGATACTGCCCTATGTTATTATGGGGATCCTGCTTAATAAGGACTGTACTGGAAAGCAGATTATGGATGAGTTTCGCTTTGATATCGGGGAATTTTGGCAATCATCACATAGTCAGGTTTATCCAGAGCTAAAGCGTATGGAACAAGATCGTTGGATTGAAAGCTACTCCAAAGAAGATAATGATAAAGAGATACATTACCGTCTAACAGCTTATGGATATGAGATTATTAACGACTGGCTGATGGAAACAGTTGATAAGCTGCCGGTATCCAAAGACCTATTTTCTTTAAAGACTTTTTTCATCAATGATCGTAATGATCCACGACTGGAAAAATTGTTTAAGCACCAGATTCAATTGATCAGCAACAGTCTTAATCATCTGCGCAAGCGTCGGCAAGCATTATTCAGCCGTCAAAAACAGATTGATCAGCATTATGGTCATTACTTGATTTTAGCCCGGGCGATCAGTCGCCAAGAAAATCAATTGGCCTGGCTGGAAGATAAAATTAATAATCGATAACGACTTTGAGAAAAGCAATCCCGCTATACCAGCTTTTGGGAAACTGGTGGCGTGCGATTGCTTTTTATATTATGCTACGTAAATTCAGAACTTTTCTCCCTAAAAATGCATTTCTGCTTAAATCGACTAAAGCATTTATGAAGACGCTGATAGATGATTTGAGAAAGGAAGCAGAAAAAATGAGAAAAAAGCTTAAGCAGCTCGGCAGCCAAAAGCGACACACGTTTATCGGCCGTTTTGAACGCGTTGGCTATCTATATTATGGAACGGGAGCGTGTTTTTTATGAAGCCAGCTGTCGTCCGATTGATCCGTATTATGTTGATCAATATCAAATCTGGCTGACCAACCATGTTATGAAAACTGATCAAAACTATGATCTTGTTGCGCGAAAAAGTTTGACGTCGCATCTAAAAAGCGCTGAGCCGCATTGAGCAGTTCAGCGCTGGAAGATCAAGGTTGTTAGTATTTAGTTTAGGGAGTTGATCAGGTTATCCAGACTGGTCAGAATTTCAGCAGGCAGTTTTTCGTCCGAGTGTTGAGCTTCATAATTCTTAACCCAGTCACGCCGAATTTCAAGGCGCGTCTTGAGCTTAGTCACGTATTCGGCATCGTTAAAGTCGACAGGATAGCCATCATAGGCAATGTATTCCATGTTGGCCAGCTTACCAAATGGCTGGAAGGCGGCCTGGCTTTGAGCAATGTCTTCCAAAGCCTTTAGTGTCAGTTCTTTAGGGATGTCTAAGCCGTTGAAGTTGGCGGTGTTGACAATGTAGCAGTCAACATGGCGTTTTTCAAACAAAGCCTTAAAGTCTTGATAGTCCTCGCTTAATGGATAGGCACGGAATGGGTCGGCAAATGGTTCGATAACCAGGGCATTGCGATCAGCTCCCACCACGTTTTCAGCGGTAGAGCGCTTGGTAGCCAGCGTCAGGCCAAACGTAGCCGCGGTGACGGGATCAGTCAGTTTAACGACTGGTGGCAGACTGTCATCTTTCATGATCCAAAAGACGGCGTTGATTGGGGCAATTTCGCGGTCCACTCGGTTGGTAGAAGCGTAGCGCGTTTTGATGGTCCGCCCGTTGCCATTGCGCAGATCTTGAGTTACCAATACCTTTTGGCCGGCTTCATTAAGCGTGACGCCAACATTCATCACCGTGGTAAAGTACTGCATTTCGCGGCTGCCCGGCAGGTAGTCGTTGGTCTTATCAAAGTAGGCCGGTTCAAGAGCCGTGGAGCTGCCGTCCTCACGATTGATTACGAACGCATCGTCATGCAGCACGGTAATATCGAACTTGCCGTCGTGCTTAGCGTGGGTCAGCGTAGACTTGCCTGATCCAGAAAGCCCATAGAAGGCAAAAGTCTGATCATCACGATCGCTGAAGTGGAAAGTCTTTTCGCCACCGTGACAAGCCGTAAAACCATGTCGGTGCGCGGTTGCCCAGGCCAGCGTCAAAGTAGACTTCTTAAGCTCGCCAAAGTAGCGCAGCCCCAAAACCGCGGCCGCATTGTGCTGAGCATCGATGACAACCAGGCCATGTGGATAGTCAGGATTGCTCCAGTATGGGTCGCAGTACAGATAGATGTCGCCTTCGTCATAGGCCCGTGAATCGTCATAGCGCTTCAGCCAATTTTCGGTAGCTGTTTGGAAGTTGAGCATGTAGGAAAGCAGATTGACCTCAAAGCCTTCTGCCAGAGCCAAGTGCGCCTTTACCATAAAGTCTTCATCTAGCCCCACGATTACGTCCGTCGTGTAAAAGTCGCGTTCATGACCTTCATAGATAGCTTCGCGCAAGACGCCATCGATTTTTTCGGCATCAACGTTTGGTGAACCGATCAAACGCCGTGCTGCCGCGGTCCGGCCCACGATCCGACCATGGTTGTCAACCAGCATCTTGGCATCGGCTGGCAGCCCCAGTTCTTCGGTATGCTTGATTGGCAGGTCGGTAACGATGGTATTAGGGTTGTCAGCCGCCAAACGATAAGCAGTCGCGGTATCGGCAATATGTGTCATATTGTTGGCATAAAATGCCGATTCAATCGTCGTCCGCGTCCGTGAGAAGATCGGGTTGGTCTTAACGATGTCTTTTTCAGAAAATTTTGTTTGAGTACTCATTGAACAGCCACCTTTCTGATAAATTATCGTGATTAAAGTGCTTACATTCCTATTATAATGCAAAAACCAAGTAATAATAGGATTAAATTTCGCTATTTGTCGAAAAGCTTGCTAAATGTCAAAAAAGCGCTGAAATTGACTTTTTGATGAATTTATTAAAGGTAAAAATTAAGAAACGCAAAATTTATATCGTATAAAATTTACATTTTGTCGTTTCTTTATTCAAAACTTCTCCTAAAAGGATTCGCAACTTTTCTTTAAGCTTTGTAGCGAAGCTCGCGAGGAAACTCGGTACTTTAGTGCCAAGAGGAAAGCGTCACAACGCTTTCTGAATTTCCGAATGAGCTTATTTTTTGCACTCATTTTGGTGAGTATGCAAGATAAATATGATATGATAAAACTAAAATATAAATGATTGAAGGAATACATATGCAAGCACATTCTGATGATTTGCATTACAGTCGGACCAGTGTGTACTCGTTACAATATCACTTGATTATCGTAACCAAGTACCGTCGAGATGTTTTGGTAGGTTCCGTTAAGCAAGAGCTGGAAGCGTTGCTCCGTAGTTTGGCTGATCAATTTGATATGCAGATTGAAGAAATGAAAATTATGTCTGACCATGTTCACATGTTGGTCGATGCCTCACCTAAGCATTCAATTTCTTCAATCATGAAGGGTTTAAAGGGTGTTTCGGCGCGAATGCTGTTTATGCACCATCCAGAAATTAAACAAAAGCTTTGGGGTGGTCATTTATGGCAACCAAGTTATTTTGCGGTTACCGTTAGTGAACGCTCGGAAGAACAAATTCGTCATTATATTCAACACCAGAAATCGAGTAAAGGAAAGACCAGATAATGATTGATTTGCCTAAAAAAACTGAATATATTCGAGTTCGTCATTGTCGTTTGGTTACCACGCCGCAATTGGAAAAACGTTACGCAGAAAATATTGATGTTTTAAATAAGGCATATCAATACACCATTAAATATCTGGAAAAAACCTATGGATATAGGCATCTAAACCGTCCTTATCCAACTGACAAGAAGGGTAAGATTTACGTTATCAAGGATCAAATTATGCCTAGATTTCTGCACGACGTTTACCATATTGATAAATGGGATGGGAAGAAGGTTCCAATTCACTCGCAGGCACTACGCGATGAATTCATGGTCTCCATTATGACTAACTTTGGCGAGTACCGAAAGGTATTGAAAAAAGCTGCCAAGATGACGAAACAGGAAAAAGAAGATTATCGCAATAATAAATATGGCAATAATCCCCAGCATCGTTCTTGGTATCGCAAGGGTTCGTTGGCATACTTACGCAATGGCAAGAGCCATACAACGGTTTCACTGCCAAGCAATGGTCAAATTGAAGTACTTTCGGCTCATCATATTAAGATTCAAGATTATGGAAACTTGCAGACGATTGACAATATCAAACATTTTAAACATCTAACCATTGTTACGTCTAAGATTAAGCGTAAAAGCGATGGCCTGTTTGAACTGCAGTTGGTGCTTAAAGATCAACATCGGCGCCGTAAACCAACCAAGAAAATTGGGTCCGATTGGAACATGAAGGACAACAAGATTTTCCATACTTCCGAAAATCAGCGAATCTACTTGAATCCTAAAGTTTCTGTTGATGCAGACAAATATGAACACATTATCAACAATCTTAAAAGCCAACGAAGCCATCTTGAAAAGTTTCTTAATCATAAAAGTTCGCGATTGGTTAAACTTACTGAACTAATTCGTTACTATAATGTTCGACGCACGAATGTTTTAACGGAAACTTATCGACACATGGCAAAAAAACTGTTTGAAGGACATAATTTGATTGCTATTGAACAGCTTGATGCTAAAAAAATGCGTCGTGAGTCAACTGCCTTTAATAAAGCAGGTAATCACGCTAAAAATCGAAAATTAGCCAAAATCAAACCTTATGAATTGTCACAGCTGTTAACCCAGGTTGCCGATCGTGAAGGTAAGACCTTAATTAAGGTAGACAGTTACAAGACTAGTCAGGTTGAGTATGGCACCGACTATCAAGAAAAACATGATCCAACGGAGCGGGAATGGGTTTCCAAATACACGGGTAAGAAGATTATCCGTGACCTTAATGCCAGTCAAAATATTTTGGCATGGGCCCTTAAACCTAAGAAACATATCAAGTACCGTGAACGGCAGGCAGCTATTCGCCAGGCTAAAGAAGCTAGTGTTGATGAGACTGAACTGCCAAAAGAAATCAAGGCAAATTGGTTAATCGAAATTAATTCAAAGAAAAATCGTAAACATTAAAAAAACGACTGGGATAGGTCTAGTCATTTAGCAACCAGCATTATTAAACAGGGATTAATTTCCCAAGGCGGGACAGAACCTTACTGCCTTTAATGACTATGAGAACAGTGGTTGGCGTATCTCTCTGAGCCCTTGGGCAAAACGCTGAGCGGAACCGCTGTGGAGTTTTCAAAACGAAACCCCGGAGGCATAAGTCTCTGGCATGGTCTAAATGTCTTCGGAGTGTGGCTAACGACTGCACATCACATGGTACTCTGCTGCCGTGTAGATCCGAAGCCCGGCCATTTATGGACGGGTAGTTCACATTTGATGCAACCAAATAGTTTTGCGCTCAGTTAAAAAAAGCGTCGGCAGTTTTTGTCGGCGTTTTTATTTTCTAGGTCAAGTGTTTTCGGTGATTTTATTGAAAATAACTGATTAAATAAAAAGTTGAATAGTTGGCTTTGAGAATAGCAAATCGAGCATGCTTTCGGAAAATTTTTAAAGTTATCATGTTTACTGGATCAATGCCGATGATAAAAGTCGTTAATTGGATTGGCCTGTGTCATAACTATGTAGCCGCTTGTAATAGTTTATGAATTGATGTAATAGTTGCTTCCTTAGGCTGCATCATTTTGGAAGCCTCGTGAGATAATAGGGATTTTAGCTATCATAATCTGATCAATCGCTAAAAACAAAACTTTTCTGCTGCTTGGTGCTCTATGCTTTAAGCAGATGCTTGCTTGCGTGTCAAAGCCGACAATGGTATTTAATCTGTTGAGATAATCGTAAATTTTGCCGTTGATAAATCAACGATCGATCAAAGCTGGAGTTACTGTTTAAATTCGTGTTTTTTCGAATGATAGTCAATGCCAATGCTTTAATATTCACATTTTGAAAAATAATTGAAAAACTTTTGACAAGTCGTTGACATATGATGATAATCTTTGTATATTAGATAACGTTGTCGCGGCGATGAGTTGCTGATCACTTAGGTTTCACGGCTTAGCGCTTACCCATCAAGAAAATTTAAATAAAAAAGTTCTTGACAGGTAGTTGACAACTTGTTAAACTGATAGAGTTGCTTGTTTGAAACGGCAACTTGGTAGACCTTTGAAAACTGAATACAGTTTCGACGAACACAAATGTGCAGGGTCATCAATCATTACGATTGATGCAAAAACATTTGCGAAGTCAATTCGCTTAATTTAAATTTGAGCTTTTCAAGTTCTTATATTTTATATGAGAGTTTGATCCTGGCTCAGGATGAACGCCGGCGGTGTGCCTAATACATGCAAGTCGAACGCGTTGGCCCAACTGATTGAACGTGCTTGCACGGACTTGACGTTGGTTTACCAACGAGTGGCGGACGGGTGAGTAACACGTAGGTAACCTGCCCCAAAGCGGGGGATAACATTTGGAAACAGATGCTAATACCGCATAACAGTTTGAATCGCATGATTCAAACTTAAAAGATGGTTTCGGCTATCACTTTGGGATGGACCTGCGGCGCATTAGCTTGTTGGTAGGGTAACGGCCTACCAAGGCTGTGATGCGTAGCCGAGTTGAGAGACTGATCGGCCACAATGGAACTGAGACACGGTCCATACTCCTACGGGAGGCAGCAGTAGGGAATCTTCCACAATGGGCGCAAGCCTGATGGAGCAACACCGCGTGAGTGAAGAAGGGTTTCGGCTCGTAAAGCTCTGTTGTTAGAGAAGAACGTGCGTGAGAG